>JAYKJC010000150.1:0-4923 GCA_035285885.1 Leptolyngbyaceae cyanobacterium
ATAGACCCTTCGCTGTCGTAGGTGTTGCTGAATTTGGGGATGAATCAGACATTTTTGGATTTACAAATGACCAACTGTAGGGGCGTATGGCCATACGCCCCTACGAAAATCATCCCTTGAATCAGCAACGCCTCGCTGTCGTATGAATCTTCAGGGCTATGAGTTGAGCACGAGAATTTCTGACCCACTCACGGAGCCATGAGCTCGACTGACGAGGTAATCTGCTCGGTCGATGAAGTAATTTGCTCGGCTGATAAAGCATTTTGCTTGGTCGATCAAGTATTTTGCTTGGTCGATCAAGTATTTTGCTCGGCTAATGAAGCATTTTGCTCGGCTAATGAAGTAATTTGCTCGGCTGACGAAGTGATTTGCTTGGTCAATGAAGCATTTTGCTTGGTCGATGAAGCATTTTGCTCGGCTAATGAAGTAATTTGCTCGGCTGACGAAGTGATTTGCTCAGTCGATGAAGCATTTTGCTCGGCTGACGAAGTGATTTGCTCGGTCGATGAAGCATTTTGCTTGATTGGTGGTGTCATTTGCTTGACTGATGAAGCCATTTGCTCGGCACACGAAGTCATTGAGACATTGCGGGAAGGCTACCTTTTTCAGCTCCTCAGCTCAGCCCCAATCTGCTTCACCAGGGCATCCCTCACTTTTTGATGAACGGGTTCCACGTCCTCGTCGGTGAGGGTGCGGTCATCGGCTCGATACACCAGTCGAAAGGCTAAGCTGCGCTGTCCGTCAGGGACGTTGTCGCCGCGATATTCATCAAACAACTCGACGGATTCGAGCAGCGGCTTGCCGACTTTGCGGGCGATCGCCTCAATCTCAGCCACAGACTTTTCAACGGGTGCGAAGAAGGCGATGTCTCGACCGGATGCGGGATAGGTCGAGAAGGGCTGGAAGACCGGAACTTTCTTGCTGTCGATGCTCATGCCTTTCAGCAGCACCTCCAGGCTCAGGTCAAACACATACACCTCATCGGGCAGATCCCGCTCCTGACAAAGTTGGGGATGGAGTTGCCCAAATGTCCCCAATCGTTCTTTCCAGAGCCACAGGGCAGCGGTGCGACCGGGGTGCAGTCGGGTGTCTTCAGCATCAGCGGTGTAGCGGATGTCTACGCCCAGCTTGGCAAATACGCTTTCTAGAACACCCTTGGCTTCAAACCAGGTGAGGGGTTGGGCTTGTCCGCCCGACACCCAGCGTCCCACGGAGGGATCACCGCCCAGAATCCCCACCACGCGATCGCCCTCGCTGTAGCGATCGCCCTCCGTCCAGAAAATGCGCCCAATCTCGAAGCCGTTCAAGGGGCCGTTGCCTTTCTCGATGTTGTACTGAAAGGCGTCCAGCATTCCAGGCAGCATGTCCGTTCGCAAGGCAGAGTATTCGGCAAAGAGGGGATTGGCAAGCACCACCTGATTCTCCTGTCCGGGCTTCACCAGCGAGTAGTGAATTACTTCTGTCAGCCCCACCGCCTGGAAAGCCGTCTTAATCTTCTTAGTGAGGGCGACTTCCAGGGAAAGCTGACCCAGCTCCGACTTGGCAGGGAGGGTGTCGGTAAAGTTGTCGTAGCCGTAGAGACGAGCAACTTCTTCAATCAGGTCGATTTCTCGTTCAAGATCGCGATAGCGATAGGGGGGAACGACGACGCTCCAGACCTTCGCATCGGGCGTATCCGTCGTTGCGGTAAGCTCACATCCCAATGCGGTGAGAATGCGTTCCACATCTTCAGCGGTTACCTGGCCTAAGACGGGCGTTCCGCTATCAGAGCTGAGAATCACAGCCCCCAACACCTGCTGCACCCGCTGGAGCCGCAGTTCGATGGTGCGAGAATAGCTCGCCTGACTCGGGCGATGATCTTCAGTGGATTGAATCGTAACGTTGCCACCTGCCAGCTCGGTAATCAGTTGCAGGGCACGGCGACAGGCCAAGCCCAGCTCGGCCTGGTTCACTCCCCGCTCATACCGGGACGAGGCTTCGGTGCGCAATCCCTGGGTTCTAGCCGAACGACGAATGGAGGCGGGGTCAAACCATGCAGCTTCAAGCATCACATTTGTGGTGCCGTCGTGGACTTCGGTGTCTTCGCCACCCATAACTCCGGCCAGTGCCACGGGTGTGTCATTGGCGGTGATGAGGAGGGTTTCGTCCTGAAGCTTGCGTTCTTGACTGTCCAGGGTGATGAGCGTCTCCTTGGCCTTGGCAAAACGGACGCCAATGGTCAGGGACGGGTCGCCCGTGACGGTGCGGAGGCGATCGCCATCAAACGCATGAAGCGGTTGCCCCCACTCCAGCAGCACGTAGTTGGTGATATCCACAATGTTGCTAATCGGTCGCGTTCCTGCCGCCTGCAATCGCCGCTGCAACCAATCAGGAGACGGCTTCACCTCAACATTCTCAATTGCCGTGCCGATATACACCGGACAGGCTGTGGTCTCCGTCAGCTTCACCGACAGCGTTTTCTCATCGGTCTTAGTCGGAAAGTCTGGAATGTCTGGAAGCTTAAGGGTCTTCCCCGTCAGTGCTGCAACTTCACGGGCAATGCCCACCATGCTGAGGGCATCCGCTCGGTTTGCCGTAGAGGTGAGATCCAGCACCACATCATCCAGTCCCAAAAGCGGACGGGCATCTTGTCCAGGCGTCAGGTCGGCTTGAGGAAAAATGTGAATGCCTTCAGAGTCTTTGGCAAGGCCCACTTCTGCCAGCGAACAAATCATGCCCTTTGACGGAACCCCCCGCAGTTTGCGAGGACTGATTTTCAAATCAATCGTTGGAAGATGGGTTCCGACCGTGGCGACAGGCACAAAGATATCCGCTCGAACGTTCGCCGCTCCACACACGATGGTCGAGGGTTCGTCTTCTCCGATATCAACGGTGCAAACGCTTAGCTTGTCTGCGTTGGGGTGACTCTCACGGGTCAGAACGCGACCGACAACAACTCCATCGGCCCAGGTGCGCCGATCCTCGATTTCCTCAACCTCAAAGCCCGCCATGGTCAGGGTATGGGCCAGGTCTTCAGGGGTGAGGTCAATATCAACGAAGTCTTGCAGCCAGCTAAGTGAAATGCGCATGATTTGAGTTCGAGTTGTTTGAGTCCGAGTTCACAGAGTCACGGTTTGTCCTTAAAGATTCTATCCTCCAACCCTGACTGACTGACGGAAAATCTCGGCAAAAAATTGGGCATTGCCGATTTGAGAAATGATCTTCGCAAGGGCGTACCGCCGTACGCCCCTACAGTCGGTCATGAGTTGACCGCAAATTTGTGATTCATCCCAAATTCAGCAACGCCTGCCATTCAGAATAAAGTCAACAAGATGAAGTCAAAAGGTTAGACTTGGAAGCATCTGAACTCCCTTGTCTAAAACCTTATGATTGACGGATGACTCCGCTATGTATGCGATTGTCTCGCCTCAGACCATTCAATTGCCTCCAGGGGCCGTCGTTCGCCTGCCCGCGACTTGGCAGGATTATCAAGACCTCTCTCAGCAACGGGGCGATCGCCCCATTCCCCGGATCAAATTTCGCGAGGGAGAAGTCTTATTGATGTCACCTCTTGCAAAACATGGACGGGATGCCAGTTTAATTGCGGATATCATCAAAGTTCTTCTCGATCATTCTGGTCAAGAATATGACTCGTTTACTCCCGTCACGATGGAGCGACCAGAAAAAAGTGGGATAGAGCCTGACTACTGTTTTTACATTGAGCACTGGCAAGACGTATCGGGAAAAGAGCGCATCAATTGGGCCACCGACCCACCTCCCGATCTGGTTCTAGAAATCGATGTCACCAGCTTTTCAGATGTCAATGATTATCTGCCCTACCAGGTTCCAGAGGTCTGGTTATACCGCAATCAACAGTTGTCAATTTATTGGCTAGAAAACAACGGCTATGTTCTTCAAGACACCAGTCGATTCATTGCGACCCCTCGTATTCATCCCCTCGTAGAAAGATGTATGCGCATTGCTTACGAACGCAACACCAGCACAGCCATTCGAGATCTCAAAGAAGCTTTAAAGGCCGACTAGCCCATGCTCCTTTATCAACAGAATTGGGAATAAACAAAAGAGAGAACCCTCGGATGATCATCTTTCATCGGCGTTCGTAGAGATTTGCATTCTCAGTGCTGTAACGACCCATGCCACATTCCAACCTTCGCTTATTCTCAAAACATTCCTTGCAACGGATTGGGCTAATCGGCGTGCTGATTGGAACCGTTGGGTTAGGGGCGATCGCCTGCTTACCTCAAACGTCTGACCTATCGTCAAACAGCACCACAACCGGCCCCCAAGGAGAACTCGACGAAGTCAAAAACACCCTGGTGGGAGAATGGAAACTCATCCCCGATCCGAATCAAGCGACAGGCACAGTTCCTCGATGGGTCTTCACGGGCAATAATCAGCTAATTGTTCTGGATTTATCGGGGCCAGGAAGCGGGGTGTCTCAAGTGGGAAACTACTCCATCAACACAGCCGTTTCTCCCATGCAGCTTGACATCATCTTCCCTGACAAAGATGAGCTGTTCTTCACGATTTTTGAGTTGACCAATGCGGGCACGTTGCAGGTACAGAAGAATGATGCTGGCTTACCCCGTCCCAGAGCGTTTGATGACGAAGCGGTGACCCTTGAGAAGATTTCTGATTCAACAGACGTAGCCAATAGCATTCCCTCATCGGGAGCACGATCATCGACCGCATCTGACCCCAATGATGGTGCAGAACGAGCCATCCCCAGTTCTCCCGCGTCAGAAGAGATGGCGATCGCCCGCGCATCAGAGGCGAAACAAACGATTGCTATGGTGAACCGGGCTCAACAGGCGTATTTTATCGAAATGGGAGAGTTCACTCAATCGCCCGCAGACCTGGGTATTCCGTTGAACCTGGAGAGCGAGCATTATCGATACGAACTTCTGACCCAGAGCAACCGAA
>JAYKJC010000151.1:0-2944 GCA_035285885.1 Leptolyngbyaceae cyanobacterium
AAAGTGGTGCACTTTGAACTCTACAAAGTGACCATTGGGTGGTGCACTTTGGGTGACCGCCGACAAAAATGTAAGAATTCCAGTCCCACTGCTGAGGATCAAACATCTCAATGGGAAAGTTGTGGAGAATATCTGTGAGCTTCTCGATAGCCTCAATGTTCTCTCGTCCGTAACTGATGTGGCGGAGAACGACAAACGCCCGATGGAGGAATGTCCCGATCTGGACGCGCTGCCGCTCTGTCGGTAACGTCCGGTCTGGAATAATCGACTCGGACTCGTCCACCGTGTAGATCAGGCCGTCGCTAACGCCATACTTCTGTTCAAGAGCCAGCTTCGACTCGTTCGCAGTCCAGTATCGCTCAAATGTCTTCACATCTCCCTCACTCGTCCGACCGATGAGATACCACACTGGCTTGGTCGGGATTGTCTTCATTTCTTGCAGAACGTCAAAGTGCATACACCGCTACCAGCGACGGCCAGCGATGAAACGGAGGTGATGCCATGAAACCACGCAAGACTCCGCCGACAAGGGGGCTGGTAGCGGTTGTATGGCACGCCTTGTTCGCTTCTTCGATTCTTTGTATTAGGATCATGGCTGCTAAATCTCTTCAACGTCGTAGGGAAGTCGGGAAGAACGCCGCGCCATCTCCTGAAGGAACCATGGGAATCCGCAGTCAGTCCACCACATCGTCGTCATCCAAAGCGCGACATCCTTCGGATGCCCATCAGGAAAGCCAAACATCGTATCAAGCCTCTCATCGCCCACGCCTGCAATGCTGGCCAAATGGATCAAGCATCGTGAGTGGATCAATCGAAGCTGGTAAACGGCTTGTGGTGAAAGCTCTGGCCATGCTCCGTTGGAGTGCCACTGCATCAACGCCCTCATCACTTCCGGCACATGATCCTTCAGAATCTCCCACAATGCGGATTGTAGATACTCCTGGTCTTGTAGATTGGCTGTGTGAACAAGCCCGACTGTCGGCCGCCAACTACCCGGCGGCAATGCGTCGCCTGCGGTCTCTAGAAGATCGGACACTTGGCGCCACGGAGCGGAGTCAGACAGCATGTGAGCGAATGGATTCATCTTCAAACCGATCTCCCGAAAATTAATTATCCGTTGCGTGGATGCTGGAAACAATCTTATCCAAATCTTCGCTGTTGGTCTTCGCGTAACCCGGACTTGTGGTGATTCCTATTACGATCGTATGACGTTTGGTGTAGATATAACGCTTCGTATCGAGTCTAGTCGAACCGTCACTCTTCTTGTATGAGAAATCGAGAGTAAAGCATTTGATGCCGCCCGCTAGATCTTCCTTCTTCCCATTGAAACCACCGACCAATTCAATCCCACTCTTGCTAAACCCCGCCTTGATCTGCTCTCCCATCGCGTCCGTAAGTTGCTTGATCACATCAGCGCCGGATGCTGCAAAATCTTCCTGCGACACCTCTGGTGGGGTAATGGTCACATTCAAATGCGCATATTCGCCCTGATCTTGAGTGTATGCAGTGAGCAGGACTGCCATCTGATCAAAACTGAGATCAGGCGTCAGATTGGCCTTGTCGAGCAACCGCTTGGCGTAATCAACGGCAGCTTGATTTGCAGCACCTGACGCGACAACAAAATTGGCAGGATACTCAACTTTGATGATCCCGGGAGCAGAAAAGGCTTTGACTGCTGCAACCTCTGCTTGAGCGTGAAGAGAGGCGAGGGTAAAACTAGCGATTGAAATGAGGGCGATGTGTTTCATGATTTTTTCTAGCGAACGTAGAGTGGTGGCACCGGCGGGGCAAGCTCTGAATTCAACCAGGGGCGCGGTCGCCGGTTGCCACTCACGGCTTGTTCTCCGGAATTTCTTTGAGGGATTGTCTCGGTGGCTCATGGACCCATTGCTCTACAGCGGTGACAATTCCTGAACGGATAAACGGGATGTAGATTCGTGCGGCTTCGAAATGGGGCTTCATAACCAGCCAAAAGTCGCCCTCAAGCTGTTCTTCGAAGACTTCCTCAGGCTGTTTGCTGAAAGTGTAGGTGTAGGATACCAAATACAACCTTCCATCCGACTTCAATACGTATGTTGACACGAAGCCCCTCCAAAGAGCCGAGCACATGGGACTTTTTGGAGGGTTCGGCTGCCTATTGAACGGATAAGGCTCACCCCATCCGTGATTGCTTAAAATGTCACCACGAATCACTCCGTATAAGCGCAAACCATCGAGATCGACATCGTCGAAATCACACAAGAGCACGTCTGACATCTGCTCGGTCATCTTATTGGAGAACGTCAAAGAGCACGCAACCCTATCAGCGAGGGCGCACGTCGATCACGGGGTTTGGGTTGGAATTACGGAAGATCATGTAAACAGGGCGGCTGATAGGGGTTGCTGTGTCTCGTCTTGTTCGGCGAGTTTATGATTCTGACTGGTATTCTAAGACTGTCTTCTCAGGGACGAAGTGGGCGTAGTAGCTTGTCCAACAATCAGAAACTTCATGAGCGACTTCTTCGCCGCAGATGCACAAGAGGTTAACGCGCCCGTCCGAGGATCCACAGCAACCTTGAAAGCGAGAAGGGTCAGGATGGTTGATCATCCCGCGACGATCATCCAAATGAATTACAACTCGTCCAGCCAATCCTGTCATCTCATCGTCCGCAATCCAATACATGCCTTTTGGCACAATGTTCTCGTAGTCTGCCCAAGTTGCAACGAAATCGCCAGGCACGGAATAGAGCCATTCTGTAAGTGGATTAGCACATTTTGCGCAATTTACACGGGCTTTCATTTCTGCCGAACGTCAGAGGCCTGGCACCCGCTACCGGGAGCGCCCCTCCGATTTGGGTTGAGGTTTGTCACTACCATCCGACTTCGACTCAGGGCGGGTAGCGGGTTGTCCAGCGCTGCCTTGTTCGGTGTTGGGCAGCCTTGCCATTTCGTAGTTCATCAGACG
>JAYKJC010000152.1:0-5200 GCA_035285885.1 Leptolyngbyaceae cyanobacterium
CGGGGATAGTCGAGCAGAACGTTGGGGCGATACCATTCGGCAAACATGAAGGCCATTTCTGCGGTGCTGGTGCCTGTCGCGGGCAGTCCAGAAAGGAGGAAGCACAGGAGATCCAGCCAGTGATAGATAAATGGATCGGTGATGGTCTGGTTGATGACCCGACTGAATGGCCCAGTAAGCAACGGAAGAGACGGCAGGTGGCGCAGTATCGACGCCGCATATCGACGGACAGTTTGCACCGCACCCCAATCCATTCTTAACGCCGCAGGGGGAAGGGCGATCGCCGCATCCTTCAGGGGAGCCATTGCCGTTTGGAGCGATCGCCACTCCGCCACTGCATCTGCGCCTCTGAGTTGAGCCAACACCTCACAAAACTGGTCAGCCCCAACGGTCGTGTCGAAGGTTCCCTCAGGTAAACAACAGCCCCAACGGTCATAGGTGCAGCACGATAACTCAACATCCAGAGCATCCAACACTTGACGTAGAGGATGCGGTGATGGACTGTAGGAGAGCCCTGAATGGAGAGACGGGCCAGAATCAAACCGATATCCATTGCGGGTGAAGGCATGGGCTGCTCCACCGGGAATGCTGTGGCTTTCGCACACCAGCACATCAAAGCCGTAGTGGGCAAGCAATCCTGCACAGCAGAGCCCTCCGATGCCACTGCCGATGACGATAATGTCCGGTTGACTCATATATCAAAGGTTTCGCTAATAAATCCCCTTAAGTTGATATCATATTGCTTGTGCTGCTTGGCAGTACGAGAGTTTCAGCGAACTCGCATTTGTTTTCCTCTTAGCAATTGGTTTAGCGATTGGTTCGTTCATCCTTTTTGTTCAGCCTGATTATTGAATTGGGGAGCCATGACTCTTGACTCTCCAGAAGGGGGAGAGTTTATGATGCGGTGTTGGCGAAAGCTTTTTTTAAGGAACACGTTCAACGCGTGCTGCATATAGAGTTCGGAGAGAATCTTATGAGATCGATGGCAAAAATTTCTCAAAAGCTTGGTTTGATTTTGACAACGGTTGTGTTGGCGATCGCAACTTTTGTTATCTCAGCATCCCCTGCAATGGCGAGCACTGTAGAAGTCAAAATGGGTGCTGACAATGGATTGCTTAAGTTTGTGCCCAGCGAAGTTACCGTTGCCCCTGGCGATACAGTCAAGTTCGTCATGAATAAGCTCGGACCCCACAACGTTGTTTTCGACAAAACTCCTGGTGGTACTGAGTTAGCAAAGTCTTTGTCCTACGACCAGCTGTTATTCGCACCTGGCGAAACTGCAGAAGTCACGATTCCTAGCGATGCCCCCACTGGAACGTACACCTACTACTGCACACCTCACCGGGGTGCTGGCATGGTCGGCCAAATTAACGTCCAGTAATCCAAACCCAATCCAACTTGGGAACTGGAGTTTCCGATTTAGTTAATGGATATGATGCTTTCGAGAGGCGAATACTAACCTCATCAAATCGATCGCATCTTAATTGAACTTGAAAAGCAAGGGAGTCAAATCCCTTGCTTTTTTGTTCTTATTCATGAAGCCCTTTGGGCGTTCTCAGGAAAAATTAAGTTGTGTATACTTCAATGGCTTTGAAGCGCTGTGGGTCGATTGGTCTGCTGCGATCGCCCTCCTTCTGAGGCGCTTATTATTGAGGCATTTATCACTATGACCCACTCTGCAACAGCTCCAGACTGCTCATCACCTCAATCCGTCACCTACGACATTGAAGGGTCGGTACTCGAGCGGTATCGCGATGGAGCACGGGAGCATCAGCCGAGTTTATGCTGTCCCACCAGCTACGACACTCAGTATCTTGACCTGTTGCCAGACGAAATTTTGGCGAAGGATTATGGCTGCGGTGACCCAACCCAGTTCGTCAATCCAGGAGAAATCGTGGTCGATCTGGGGTCGGGTGCAGGAAAGAATTGCTACATTCTGGCGCAAAAAGTCGGTGCTGACGGTCGGGTAATTGGTGTTGATTTCAACGATGACATGCTGGCACTGGCGCGCAAATACCAGGGTGAAATTGCAGAAAAAACGGGCTACGCCAACACACAATTCGTGAAAGGCAAAATTCAAAACCTGAAGCTCAATCTGGAGTTGGCAGAGGCGTGGTTGCAGCAGCATCCCATTCAAACCATTGAGGGACTGAGTCGATTCGAGGCAGAGTGCGATCGCCTTTCCACAGAACAACCGCTCATCCCAGATGAGAGTGTCGATGTCGTGATTTCAAATTGCGTGCTGAACTTAGTCCGTCCCAGCGATAAACAGCACCTCTTCCAGGAAATCTATCGTGTGCTGAAGCGGGGCGGTCGGGCCGTGATTTCTGACATTGTCTGTGACGAAACACCGACCCCAGCCATCATGAACGATCCAGAATTGTGGAGCGGCTGTATTGCCGGAGCTTTTCGAGAAAATGAGTTCCTTGAAATGTTTGAGCAAGCTGGATTCTACGGCATCGAACTGCTGAAGCGAGAAGATGCCCCCTGGCAAGTGATTGACGGAATTGAATTTCGCTCCGTCATCGTCCGAGCGTACAAAGGCAAAGACGGCCCCTGCTTAGAGCGCAATCAAGCGGTCATCTACAAAGGTCCCTGGAAAGAAGTCCGCGATGACGATGGCCATGTCTACCAGCGGGGGGAGCGAATGGCCGTCTGCGACAAAACATTCCATATTTTGACAGACTCTCAGAGCCCATACGCTGCCGATATGATCGCAGTACCGCCCTATCAAACCGTGGCGCTAGAAGCCGCAAAGGAATTTTCGTGCAAAAATTCTGCAATTCGTTCGCCAAAGGTGACCAAAGGCGACGACTATCGCGTGACTCAAACCAGCGATGCTCCATCCTGCTGCGCCCCAGCCGAAAGCTGCTGTTAGTCGTTTCATCTCAGCCTCAGAAACTCACGCTGTTCTAGAAACAGCCTTCAAACTCGATGGCAGTGGATTGCTCCCTACTCGTACCCTTATTCGTATTTAGGAATAGCTAATGGTTCAGGCTCCGAAAAAATCTCAAGATTTCCCTCGTTCAGTCACACCCTTTCATCAACAATTGGAATCGCCCTTGAGCAAAACGGCGATTACCGTCCTTCAGATCAACCTGGGGCGGCGCTGTAACCTGGCCTGCACCCATTGTCATGTCGAAGCAGGGCCAAAGCGCACAGAAGAACTGTCTCCTGAGGTGTGCGGCCAGCTGATTCAACTGATCCAGAGATTTCCACAAATTGAGACGGTCGATTTGACGGGGGGAGCCCCAGAAATGAATTACGGCTTCCGTCCCATTGTTGAAGCAGCTCGTGCTGCCGGGAAAGACGTCATCGTTCGATCTAACCTCACCATCTTCTTTGAACCGGGCTTTGAAGACTTGCCCGACTACTTTGCCAAGCATCACCTGCACGTCGTCGCCTCATTGCCGTGCTATCTAGAAGACAATGTGGATAAGCAGCGTGGAGCAGGCGTATATGCAGGCTCGATTGCAGCGATTCAGCAACTCAACGCCTTGGGGTATGGGAAAACTGACGATTTGGTTTTGGATTTGGTCTATAACCCCCAGGTGCCACGCAATGAGAATTTTTCACTGACGCCTGACCAGAAGGGACTTGAGGACAGCTATCGGCACTACCTTGAAGAGCATTTCGATATTGCGTTCAATCACCTGTTCACGATTACGAACTTGCCCATTGGTCGCGTCAAGCATTATTTGGAGTCCAAAGAACTGCATGAGCCGTATCTGGAATTCCTGGAATCCCATTTCAATCCTGTCACGGTGCCTCAACTGATGTGTCGCAATGAGTTGTCGATTGACTACCTGGGCAACGTGTATGACTGTGACTTCAATCAAATGGAGAATCTTCCTGCCAGAACGCCATCGGGAGAAACGATTACGGTTGCAAAGCTTCTGGAGGCTGGAAGTTTAGACCTCATTCAGACGGTGACGACAGCTCCCTATTGCTATGGCTGTACGGCTGGCAGTGGTTCGAGCTGTGGCGGGGCGCTGCTTTAAGGAGATTTCTTGAAATGAAATTACCACCCCACGGTGCGTTACGCTTCGCTTTTCTAATATGCCCTTTGGGCTATACGGCACCCTACGGGTGGTATGGTCTGTCCCAAAAGTCTCCTAGGGCGTGTTTTAAAACTAGCTGAAAGGGTTGTTTTTTCGTGCGCTTTGCGCACGAAAAAACAACTTTTAAAACAGACCCTAAGCAGGTTTCTGGGGACATCAGTTCAGAGGGCGAAACATCTGGATGGACGGTGTCGGATGATGCGATGATCCGTTCCCAGATGCTTCGCTCTTACGCTAGATCAGGCGGCTCCTTCGAAGACCTGGACGGCTGGCCCCGTCATATACAGGTGCTGATCGATGTCAGACCATTCGATGTCGAGGCATCCTCCGGGGAGTTCGACGGTGGCGCGGCGATCGCACACTTCATTCAGCACCCCAGCCACCAGGGACGCACAGGCTCCGGTTCCGCAGGCGAGGGTTGCGCCAGCCCCCCGTTCCCACACCCGCATTTTCAGATAATCGCGCCGAACCACTTCAATGAACTCGGTATTGGTGCGTTTGGGAAAGACTGAATGATGCTCAAACTTTGGGCCAATGGTGGCGAGGGGAATCGCATCAGCATCATCCACAAAGGTGATGCAGTGGGGATTGCCCATGCTGACGCAGGTGACGCTCCAGGTTCTGCCGTCTACCTCTAGGGGAACAGCAATCACTTTCTCATCAGATGCGGCCAGCGTAGTAGGAATTTCAGCGGCAAGGAGTTGGGGCAGTCCCATATCGACCGTGACCTGACCATCGGCTTTCAATTCTGGAGAAATGACCCCAGCCAGGGTATGAATCTGATATTTCTTAGTTGCATCAGGTGAACCTTCGAGCTTGCCAATGAACCGAGCCAGACACCGAATGCCGTTGCCACACATCTCAGGCTCGGACCCATCAGAGTTGTAGATGCGCATGGTGTAGTCGGTGCCTGCTTGTCCCGGCAACACGAAAATAACGCCATCGGCACCAATGCCGAAGTGGCGATCGCACCATTTCACCGCATCCTCCGGAGTGAGCTTTGGCGTGTCTGACGCGCGGTTGTCTACCAAGATAAAGTCATTGCCCAAGCCGTGGTACTTTGCAAATTCAACGGTCATCAGAGTCTCCAGTTCATCAGTGATTCATTAGTTTACACCGCTCTTTCGCAGTTCTGTGGT
>JAYKJC010000153.1:0-4953 GCA_035285885.1 Leptolyngbyaceae cyanobacterium
GTACTCTACGGTATGGCAGATAAATTAGCCACAGCTCTGGTTGATCAAGGCTTCCGTGTTCGAGTGTATTGTCCCTATGGCGAACTCATTCCGGGCATGTCTTACCTGATTCGACGGCTATTAGAAAATACAGCCAACAGTTCTTTCTTGCGCCAAAGCCTGGAGAATGCCCCTGTGGATCAACTGTTGGCTCCTCCAGAAATGCTAGATGATCCGTCTACGTCCGTTCCTCCCGCATTTCCTGAAGCACCCCACACACTGATTCAGAATGCGTCTGATACGGATTTTGCCGAAACTGAAAAGCGTCGCAAATTCTTTGCTTCAGTTCAGGCCGTTCGCCAAGAATTAGGGAAAACTTACTTGCCTCTGGTAAACGGACAGCGTGTCACTACCGAAGACCAGGTCAACTCCGTCAATCCAACAAACCCGACAGAGGTGGTCGGAACCATCGGACGACTCTCTGTCGATCAGGCCGAGGAAGCGATGCAGGCGGCTAAGACGGCATTCAAATCCTGGAAGAAGACTCCCGCTAAAGAACGCGCAGCTATCATTCGTAAAGCGGCAGATTTATTTGAGGAGCGTCGGGCTGAACTCTGTGCCTGGATGATGCTAGAAGGCGGTAAAACCTTGCATCAATCAGACCCGGAAGTGTCGGAGGCGATTGATTTCTGCCGATATTACGCAGATGAAATGGAGCGTCTGGACGGGGGCTATACCTACGATGTAGCGGGTGAAACCGATCGCTACCGCTATCAGCCCCGTGGCGTGGTAATCGTCATTTCTCCCTGGAACTTCCCCCTGGCGATTCCCACTGGGATGACCGTGGCTGCGTTGGTGACGGGGAACTGTGCCTTACTCAAGCCTGCGGAAACCACGTCAGTGATTGCCTCTAAGATTGCCGATGTGCTCGTGGATGCGGGGGTCCCGGAGGGTGTGTTCCAATATGTGCCGGGGCGTGGCTCAACTGTTGGGTCTCATCTGGTGAAGCATCCCGACACTCACATGATTGTGTTCACGGGTTCTCAGGAAGTGGGGTGCCAAATTTACACCGAAGCGTCAGTACTTCAGCCTGGTCAGAAGCACATGAAGCGAGTCATTGCAGAAATGGGCGGCAAAAACGCCATCATTGTGGATGAAAGCGCTGATTTAGATCAGGCGGTGCAGGGCGTAGTCTATTCGGCCTTTGGCTATAGCGGACAGAAGTGTTCGGCCTGTTCTCGTGTGGTGGTCATGGAGCCGATCTACGATATCTTCGTCGAGCGGCTGATTGAAGCGACCCAGTCCCTCAACATCGGCAGTCCCGAAGTCCCCAGCACTAAAGTTGGCCCGGTGATTGATGCATCTGCGCAATCCCGCATCAAGGAATACATCGAAAAAGGTAAGGAACAATCGACCTTGGCATTGTCTATGAGCGTACCCGATACGGGGTACTTTGTGGGACCGACGATCTTCACAGACGTTCAGCCCGATCATGCGATCGCCCAAGAAGAAATCTTTGGCCCCGTATTGGCAGTGCTGAAAGCACAGACCTTTGACGAGGCACTGGCGATCGCCAACGGCACCAATTTTGCGCTAACGGGTGGCCTCTATTCCCGCACCCCCTCACACATTGAGCGAGCGGCGGAAGAGTTTGAGGTCGGTAACCTGTATATCAACCGCAGCATCACCGGGGCGATCGTGGCACGGCAACCCTTCGGTGGCTTCAAGCTATCGGGAGTCGGCACGAAAGCGGGTGGTCCCGACTACTTACTGCAATTCTTAGAGCCTCGTCATATCAGTGAGAACGTTCAGCGACAGGGCTTTGCGCCTATTGAGGGAATGGACTAATGTTCGGAATGATGATCAACGGGGGCATTCACTTGAAGTCCTCAAAGATATTCCCAATGCTCCAGAACCCTGGGCAAAACGGGCACTGGAAACTTTGAAGGGGCGATCGCCCACTACTTCCCCAAAGGCAAAATCTTCTCCTGGATCTGAAGACGCGAATCAAATCCAGGAAATCTGCTAAGCATGACGCAGACTCTCAGGGGTCTTGATAGCTCGCGACCCGAATCACTAGCTCTCCCTGTTGAGGGTTGCGAGTAAACACAAATGCGCCTCCGGCAGTTTCCTGGCTAGAGAGAAAGTCAATCGTTTGCTCCCCTGATTCCACCGCTACTCCGTCAATCCGCAGTTCTGCAATCACCTGCACAGACTCCGCTGTTTTTCCACCCGTATTTTTTACTTCAAAGGGAACATAAAACCGGCCTGCGGACTGACGCATCTCCGACTGGCTGACGCGCAAAAGGGGAGGCTGGCGCTGGCGATCGCTCGCCCAGAGGAACCCGACCAAACCAATCACAACGGTGAGTAACGTAGCGGCGATCGCCAAACTAATCCATTCAGCGGTAGAACTCGGCTGACCCAGAGAATACGGCTTGGTGGACTGACCGGCTTGTTCGTCAATGGACTCAGATGAAGGTTCCTGCTGGTTTGACTCTTGCTGGTTTGACTCTTGCTGGTTTGACTCTTGCTGGTTTGACTCTTGCTGGTTTGACACAGGTGGGTCGGGTGCGGTCATAGGGCAAGCCTCCCTGCAGCTCCGCCAATCGTTGCGGGCAAGCCCAACACAATAATGTGCCGTAAGGCCACCCCCCAGGGGGTAACCCAGCCGATTTGTTGGAAAAAGCCCAGCATCACTGCTGCCGCCACCAATGAAACCAGATACGACATAATGGTTTCACTCAGGGGACTTTGAAACAAGCCCTGCTGCATCTGGCGTGCGCGCTGACGGGTAAAGTTGGCCTGAAATACGATGATGTACGAGAGTCCTAACGACACCAGTACGACCCCCAACAGCCACGGCCCCTGGACGGCTCCGACCAGCGTCGGCACTTCCTCGGTGGGAGCAATACTAAACGCGACAATCAGCGCACCGACTAATGTTGCGCCAATATCGGCCCAGGTTTCATTTAAATTATTCTCAGGGAAAAATCGCTGCAACGCCCCATTTCCCGGCATCTGCGCTACGGATGAGGATGCATCATCGTCCCCGTTTGAGGGCTTTAAAAACTGGTTGGCCAGCGCTGCGCCTAAGGCAAAAGGCACACTCTCAAAAATGATTTTACCCAGAGATTCTCGAAGCTGCGTTTGCAGGGTAATTTCTCGCAAAATCACCAGAAGGAAGCCCGCGCTGATCAAACCAATTGCAACCGCATTGAGTGTGTCTCCAATGGCTTCGACCGCAGTAGCGGCCCGAGTTTGACGAAAACCAGCAGTAAGATTCAGAACAAACACAACAACAAGGCTAGCGGCGATCGCCACAAGCATCATCGTCGGACTCACAGACGACCCAATCCACCACACTTCCATCGTGTAGAGGAGCGGGACGCCGAACAGAAAGCCTCCGGCGATCGCCCGCAGTAAATCCTGGAATTCTCGACGAAACCCATAGTGACGATAGCGACGACGTGTTGGCATAAACGGATAAAGCTTAAAAGGACAGTAATTTAAAAAGGCAACTTAAAAGGCCAATAGGGTAGGCACATTGTAGGTTCGATCAGGTAAAGTTATCGGCACCTCCTGATGATAGGCTCCCGACGGCAGCACCCCATACCCCCCAAACCGTTTCATCACCCTCTGCTGTACGAGAACATCTTCGCTACAGCTATTGGGGGGGCAACGTCTGCCAGAACTAAACCCGCCGCAATCGAGAAGTTTAACGCGATCAAATAAAACGCAGCCAGAAATCCAGGCCACGTGATAGGTACAGGACTGCTGAACAGTTGCGCATGAAGGTGCAACACCCGCTGCACGTTCTGAAGGGTGCCAACCTCTTCCATATCCTGGTCTTCCGTTTGGTCTGAAACAATGACCCGAAAGTCTCGATAGGCTTGAGCGCACAAACTAGTCAACGTCACTACGAGAGCATCGGGGCGATTATAGGTAGGAATCAGAACATCAATAGTCGGCATGGTCAGAGTAAGGAATGAATGGCCACTCGTCTCGCTAACAATACGCCCGCATTATTTACCAGCACATCCAGCGAACCAAAGGCATCGATCGCTGCCTGGACGCAGGCTTGAGCCTCCTCAGTTTGAGAAACGTCACCCTTAAACGCAACCGCTTCACTACCATGCTGCTGGATGGATTGAGCCACGTCATCAATGGGGTCATCCGGCAATCCACTAACCAGAACTTTAGCGCCCTCCATTGCAAACTTGTGGGCGATCGCCTCACCCATTCCAGTCGCCGCCCCGGTGATAAGAGCCACCTTGCCATCTAAACGTCCTGTCATACTGCCATCCTCAATAATATTCATTCATCTCGGTCACTTCAACGTTGTACAGCGACAGCGGCTTTCCTATCCTTTCTCCTTAGGTAGATCTTGAAGCGGAGATCCTGCACCGTTGGAAATAGAACAGATAACTCCCTCTATCCACAGGAGAATTGTGCAGGAATTTATTTCTTTGGGATGACTCAACAACTGCTGTACAGATTTAATGGACAAATGGACAACACATATACAAATGGAGCTAAGGGGATTCGAACCCCTGACCCCCTCAATGCCATTGAGGTGCGCTACCAACTGCGCTATAGCCCCTTACGCTGGCCTTTAATCATCTCTTATGGCCGCTTGCTTCGTCAAGAACCTGAAATGAATTAGAGGATTCTGCAATTTTGACAAAATCGCGGTAGATTTTCCGTAGCGTTTGTCTGCTCTGCTGCTCTGATTCTCCGGCAACTGGCTTAAATCGTCATTGCTGAGCGATCTGTTGATTAAACAGCTCATCAACGGAGGTCATTGCAGCAAGTAGAGTGGTTAGAACGTTGTTTACTGTTATGCGATCGCACTTGATGACCTATGTCTGCCAATTTACCTCCACGTCCAAATTCAGATTCTCAACAGCTCAGCAATGATGAGATTCAAACCCTGATGCACTCTCTGCGGCGCAAGGAGGGGACATGGCTGCA
>JAYKJC010000154.1:0-5002 GCA_035285885.1 Leptolyngbyaceae cyanobacterium
CGTTCAGCAATCTGGGTTTTCAGTTCTTCGGCCAGGTCTTTGTCGTCAACAATAATGCGCGATAGAACGACCCGATCCAAGTAGATCTTTCGCTCAATAAAGTATTCCTGTAGCTTCGGGGACGCAACATCATCCTTTAATTTCTTCATCTGGAATCCCATCGAGACTTGCTGATGGAACCCGTCATAGTCCATGCCGTTGCTGGCGAGCCAGTCTTGAAATTTTTGAGGCTCCGTAAGCTGTTTTTGGAGTCGAAAATCAATAATCGCTTGCTCGATGGTGCCACTGCTAACGGTGAGATCGTCACGGGTGGAAATTTCTTGCTCGATGACAAACTGACGCAAGATTTCGCCAATAAAGGTATCGAACTTGCGCCCGAGCTGGAGATATCGAACCGCATCAGCAAGGGAAACGGGCTGCTCGTCGATGGTGAGAAAAGGAACAGAACTCATAAAAGTCGGTTTTGTGCAGTGTCTAGCACTCCCCATTATGCCCAACCCTTCCGATGCGATCGCCAGACATTAAGTGAGATTACGGCACAGATCCGTAAACCTGCCTAAAAATCTGCCGAATCCATCCGCATGATGTAAAGCTTCTTTGCGGATTACGTGAATGAAACGTAAAACTCTGCGCAGAAACTTTGATATATGTGAATAAAATCTTTCGTTTGGAAATAAGTTCGCCACACTGGCAGAGTAGCCCGTCCGAACTGTTGTCCTCTTTCCAGTACATCCTATGGCAAGCATCAATAATCATCAATGGACGAACGGGTATCGTGATTGATGATGAAGAGTGCTGTGTTGATGTCAATTGGGCGGCCTGCAAACTCTTCGATGTTGAGAAACGCAGTTTAATTGGCACCTGCATTATTGCTGACTTAATTCGCCCTCTATAACGACGCTCAAACCCTATCGACAATCGTCTTTGAGATCAGCAAAGGGTGGCCCTCCTTTCAAGGTCAGTCGTTTCTTATTCAAGACTCTCCCAATGCTCACATGTATGAATCGTTGCGGATGGGGCAAGAATGTCAAGCCTGTAGCCTGAACCATAGTTATGAGAGGGAGACCTCATACCCCACTGTTGCCCTGGCGGTTCCCATTTTTGACGATCAGCATGTGCCCGGTGATTTGTGGCTCTTTAAGCCCGCTCATCAGGTGTTTAAAACGCAGGAAATCAGACTCGTTCGGCAAGTGGCCAACCAGTGTGCGATCGCCCTTCGACAGGCCAGACTTTATCAAACTGCTCAACGGCAGGTGGCTGAACTTGAACAGCTCAATCACATGAAGGATGAGATTTTGAGCATGGTGTCTCACGATTTGCGATCGCCCATGGCCAACATCAAAATGGCGGCTGAGATGTTGCAGGTGTCACTCAAGCGTCTGTGCATCGCTGACACTGAAAGCAACACCACCATCGTCACCAGCATGGAACGGTACATTCAAATTTTGAGCCGGGAATGCCACCGTGAAACAGAATTGTTGAATGACTTGCTTGACCTGGCCCGTGTCGAATCCGGGAATGTGTCCTTAGATTCAGTTCTCGTTCAGCTTGAGGAGTGGCTTCACTCGCTGCTGGATGCCTTTGATGACGGACTCAAAAATCGCCGTCAACACCTCCATATTCTTATTCCCTCTGACTTGTCGATCCATACTGACCTCTTCTGTCTCGAACGCGTCGTGACTGAACTGCTCCACAATGCCTGTAAATACACGCCTGCGGATAGACGCATCTGGGTCACAGCATTCGCAACAGGCACCAACATCGATCTGTCGGTCTGCAACTCAGGCGTCGAAATTTCACCCGAAGAGTGCGATCGCATTTTCGACAAGTTCTACCGCATTCCCCACAATGACCCCTGGAAACAGGGCGGCACCGGATTAGGACTCGCCTTGAGCAAGGAACTTGTTCATAAACTGCGGGGTGACATCACTATGGAAAGCAGCCATAACCAGACGTGTTTCACAATCACGTTGCCAACGCATCCGCTGCCAACTCACCCACTACCTTCCCAGGAGAATTCTGAAAATTCTTTAGAAGTCACCTCTTTACCAAGCTCAAGAGGACGTGATGCGACAAAGCCGCAAAATCAATGGCCCAATCCATGCTTGCCGATGTCTCGTTATGCCGATGTCTAGCTCAATGCGCTTAACTTAGCTTTCACCAGGTCTTGAACCTTCTTCCCGTCGGCCTTCCCTTTGAGTTGCTTCATTGCAACCCCCATGACTTTCCCCATCTCTTTCGGCGACGATGCCCCCGACTCTGCAATCAGCTCATCCAGAACAGCGCTAAGCTCTTCGTCCGTCAGTTGTTTAGGTAGAAATGACTCGATAATCGTCAGTTCCTGGGCTTCCTTTTCGGCTAGCTCATCTCGCCCCGCCTTCTGATATTGCTCGATGGAGTCACGACGCTGCTTGGCCTGCTGAACAAGAATATCCATTTCCTCGTCAGGCGTCAGCCCCTCTTGGCCCTTGACCCGAACATCAGTTTCTTTCTCCAGAATGACCTTCTTGATGCTGCGAACCGTTTCAAGGCGGAGCTTATCCTTCGCCTTCATAGCAAGTTTGATCTCATTGGAGATCGTATCTTTCAGACTCATAGAACTTACGCTGTCCTCTAATCGTCAGGCTATTAATAGCCAATCTATTGATAGTCAGTCTCTTCTTCGTACTCTACGACGCGCTTTTTCTCAGGAATATTAATCTTTTGGGGCTGATAAGGCTTTGGGCTATCGTCATCTTCCCAAGCATCACCCGTCACGTCGTAATCTTCATAAGGAGATTCTTCAACCTGGGGTTCCTGATATTCTTCGTATGGCGCTTCTTCGATGTAGTTCGCTCTTTGTGGATACGACTCATCCTGTCCGCCCCAGTTATCTTCATAGACAGGCTCAGGCTGCTTGAGAGGCTCCAGCGGTTGAGGAGGCGCTTCATTCCAATTATCTTCATCCCACGTCTCACGGGCTTCAGTCGTGGCCGTTTGCAACGGTTCAGGAGCCGGAGTGGTGGAGCCCGTACCGAGCTGATTAGACGGAGAAGTCGGCATGACGTAGTAGTCATCATCATCTCGATCCCACGGGGCATTGCCAATGCCCAGCCGTTCGAGAACGCCAACGGAAAGCTGAATCAGTTTATCCTCAGAACCTTCAAACACAATCAGGCGATCGGGACCACTACTGACAACCTCATCCATCGACAGTTCATAAGTGCTGATGACCTGATCCGGAATTTGAGGCAAGCCAATGGATGCGATCACAATAGAGGTGACGCGACCGTCATTCGCATTGAACTTAAAGCCTCGAACTTTTCCTAACAGTTCTCCGGTCTCAGTAATGACTTCGCAGCTAATCAAGCTGCTGTAGGTTTCTACGTCAATATCACCGTCTAGAACAGTGTCATTATCGACCAAAATAACGTCGCCCACCTGACGGACATCGCTCAACAGCATGGTTTGCTGGACATTCGACATGACGGTTGATAACAAATTCTCACGTAAACCAAACGCGACCACTTCGCGTCGATCAATATCAACCCAGAGCTGGGTGACAATGCCAAGTCGCTTTCCCGTATCGCGGGTGATTACTTGCGTTCCTAAAATATCTGAGCGCTGGCACGATTGTTCCAAGGTCATGGTCATGTCCTATCTATCAGGGAAGGCGTTGAGAACGCCTAAGTAACGTTATCTTGCGGTTCTTTATGAAGTTATCCGTTGATAGTTATCAATAGTACGCTATATGTCGATACTCGTCAGCGGCGATCGCCTCTAGATTTCCGTCAGGGAGAGATGGAGATTTCCGCCATTGACAGTTAAGGGGGGATCTAAAAGAGCGATCTAAATCGATTTAATCGGTTCTAATCGGCAGGTCAAAACTCTAATCAGTTAGCTAAACCAGGTAGCCAAAACAGGTAGCGAGAATCAGACAGACGCGGGTTGGGGCGGAAGCTCAATGCCCAACACCTGAGTATAGGCTCCCCGTGCCTGGGTCACTCCAATGGTTCGCTCTGAGGCTTCAATCATGGGGCGACGGAGGCTCACCACAATAAACTGCGCTTGCTGCGCTTGCTTTTTGATCATCTTAGACAATCGTTCCACATTTGCGCCATCCAAAAACATATCGACTTCATCGAAGGCATAGAAGGGCGAGGGGCGGTAGCGCTGAAGCGCGAAAATAAAGCTGAGGGCGGTGAGGGACTTTTCGCCTCCCGACATGGAGGCGAGGCGACGAACGGGCTTGCCTTTGGGATGGGCAATGAGGTTGAGGCCACTGCTAAAGGGATCCTCAGCGTTATCGAGCTGGAGATACCCATCGCCATCCGACAGTTCTGCAAAGATCGACTGGAAGTTTTCGTTGACCGCATCAAAAGCTTCACGGAAGGCTCGTTGTCTAAGGGTGGTGAAGTTTTCGATGCGAAGAAGCAGTTCGGTGCGTTCCTCTTGAAGGGTGGTGAGTTTTTCAGAAAGCTCTTCGAGGCGCTCTTGGGTGCGGTTGTATTCTTCTAGGGCCAACATATTGACGGGTTCCAACGCATCCATGCGTCGCTGGAGCGATCGCAACTCCGATTGCAGTTGCTCCAGGGTCATGTCATCGGGAATTTCAGGCGTTGGGTCGGGGAGTTCTGTCGCTTTTTCAGCCAGCACCGTTTGCTGGGTCAACAGCTCCACACGGGCTGTATCCTGGTCTTCTCTCAGCTTGTTGAGCTGCCAATCGAGTTGCTGAAGCTCGGTCTGATGTTCGCGGAGGGTGTGTTCGGCGCGATCGCGCGCTTTCTTCTCCAGCACCAAGGTCTGCTCAAGCTCACCAATTTGGGTGCGAATGCCTTCAATTTTTTCAGCCAATTCCGTTTGCTGTTCGTTCAGCGTCGTTTGCTGAGCCAGATATTGCCGCTGCTGAGCCTGACAGGTCTGAATCTGCTGCTCCGTTTGCTGGGACTGTTCGGAAAGGCGTTGTTGCTGAATCGTCAGGTCACTGAGCCGCTGCTCAACGGTACGAAGGGCAAGCTGCCGT
>JAYKJC010000155.1:0-2971 GCA_035285885.1 Leptolyngbyaceae cyanobacterium
GACGTTATAGCGAGCATATACAGAAGAATCTGTTCCTTTTAAGTCAAGCAGAATTGGGTTAAACCACCCTTGCAGCTCTTGATGCAGAAACCCATGGAATACATCCATGGCGTTCTCATTGCATACGGAGAAATGAGCTTGGAAATGGGCAGTGATTGGAATCATCAGCCAATCATCACTGTCATATTCGGGCACTTTAGGGAGGGGCTTTTCGTCAGCGAGTTCAGGGTTCCCCGGAAAGACCCAAATCAATCCATACTTTTCTCGCACTGGGAAACTGCGCACACTCGCACAGGGCAATTTTTGATCGTTTGGCAGGTATGGAATGTCTGTGCAATTTCCACTGTTTCCATCAAATACCCAGCCGTGATAGGCGCAGGCGACCCCGGTGCCTTGAACTTTCCCCAGATGAAGCTCAACGCCTCGGTGAGGACAGCGATTTTCTAGCACGTAGGCACGACCACTGAGGTCTCGGTAAACTACAAGGTGCTGTCGCCATACAACGGCAGGTTGAAGCTGCCCTGGCTTGAGTTGGTTTGACCATCCCAGGGGATACCAGTGGTTGGGATTGATGCCAACTTTGCGGATTGCAGTTTGAACGGTTTCACCTCTGAGGGTTGTTGCCAATTCCATAGGTATTTCGGCTATTTTCTCGTTTTTCAAATTTCAAATTTTGATGTGCGAATAAGGTTTTTTACAGTTCTTACAGTAAATGAACCAGCAGTCCATGATGAGCCTTAGGATGGCGTCAGTCATCGCGAGTGATTTCTCATGATGACAGATTCAAGGCAAAAGGTGGCTTCCTCCAACTGGATTATTTAGCGATCAAAGAAATGGTGTTCCACACAATTCATGGCTAGTTTTGGCTGATGACGACGCTAATTTAGGTTGAACATGAACGGCTATGTCAGAACGGCCCTACGAGAAACCTACGAGAAAGGTTATATCGAACGGCTAGGTCGGCTCTATCGAGAGGCGATGTTAAACGGCTCACAAACAGTTCAGAAACGGTCTACCAACGATTTATATCAGAGGCTATACAATGCACTGCTTCTAAAGTCATTGATTCTAATCAATGTTGATCAGAATTGATTCATCAGAAGCCATTCAATTGTTACTTCACCGTCCTTTTAATCGTCCTTAAGAGGGAGTGATGATGCACTCAGGTGTGACTTACCCTAACAACCAGACAATAAACAGGAAATCAACCTCGTTCCTAGCATATGATTAGACATCATCATTATTGGTTTGTCGGCCATTCGTCAATGGCGTCTGAGGGCGATCGCCCTCAGATCTGTTGTTTATCAATGCCATCGGGTTATTCGCTCCCTTCGAATCATCGGGGGGATTGAGCGTGCGATTCGTTTCTCCAGAGGGGGCCACAAGCCAGAGCGAGTACAACACAGCCGACGACTCTATGCGTCCCGAATCTAAACTCCACCGCCATCGCTCACGACCATCGTTTTGGTCATCCCAGCGTATCAAGTTAGGCGTTTTGATTGCGGCAGGATGCTTAACCACCATGACCGGAGGAATCGTTGCTCCTGTTTTGCCAGAAATGCTGGCGCAGTTGCAGTTTGATCCTCAATGGGCTGGGACGCTGGTAAGCATTCACGCACTGGCGATCGCCCTGTTTACTCCTGTGTTTGGGATTATCGCCGATCGCATTGGAAAGCTGAAAGTTTTGATTCCAGCCCTGATTATCTACTCTATTTTTGGGGTTGCTGGGGCTTTTATTCCCCATCTGGGGCCTTTGCTTGCTGCTCGGGTGGGGTTGGGAGTTTCCAGTGCGGGCATCGCTGCCGCCAGCATTGGCTTGCTTGGCACGATGTACGACGGTGAAGCCCGGACTCGCATTTTGGGCTACGCCACCAGTGCGATGACGACAGCCAGCATTCTCATTCCCCTCGTGGGGGGGTGGGTCGGGTCGTTTGACTGGCATTATGCCTTCTACTTGTATGGGTTTGGAGTTCCTACGGCGATCGCCTCGGTACTGATTTTGAGAGAAGGGCGATCCAAATCCAGCAGCATGGTGGATACGTCGCAAAACAAGCAGCTTTTGAGCGTGATTCGTCAGGGGTCAGTTCTCAAGCTCTATTTGACGATTGCTCTCGCTGCGGCCATTGTCTACACCGTGGTCATTTACACGCCGCTGTATCTCAAGGAAGTGATCGGAGCAGGGCCTGCGCTCAATGGGTTTGTCCTGGCGATTCGAGCCGTAGGTGCGGCCTTGGTTTCTGCGTTTGTGGCCAGCCGTTTGGCCAAACGAATCGGTTCAGATCGCACCATTGGTTTGGGGTTCGTGCTGATGGCTCTGATGTTGGCGACGATCCCGCTCTTGGACGAGTTGCGATGGATCGTACCTGCCGCTGTGCTGTTTGGGATGGGGTTTGGGGTCACCGTACCGAACATCTACGATGCCCTCGCCCAGCTATCGCCCGCTGGCGTCCGGTCAAGCGTTTTGGCGATTGGCACGGGAGCTAATTCTCTCGGACAATTTATGGTTCCCATTGTGCTGGGTGCCCTCGATCCCCTGTGGAATACCATCGGGTTGGCTTTTGTTTTCTATGCCGCAGCAGGAGTCGCGTTAACTCTCGGTATTCTGATTGGCGCTCAACACACACTCTCCATCGGAAATAACCAGAAATAAATAGTTACATTTAGGTATCGATTCGCTATCGATTCCGTAGAATGAGTTGATTTCGAAGAGTTTATCACTTTCACGAAAGGCACAGAAGACAGGGTGGAGGGCGATCGCCCCTATTTTCTTCGTAAACTTTGCCAATTCGTGTGGGTTTCGTTCTTATCTAGGGCAATGTGTATACTAGGGAGTCAACATTACCCATGACTTTCATCCACAGAACCGAACGTCTAAAGAACTGAAGAATTAAGAGAGACAGAGAGGGAGCGTCCAATGAATCATTGCGTCTTGATGGCAGAAATCGTTCAAGCACCTCAGCTTCGTTACACA
>JAYKJC010000156.1:0-6799 GCA_035285885.1 Leptolyngbyaceae cyanobacterium
TCATCGATGAATCGGCGATTCAAGCAGGAATGGCTGAAACTCAGTGGCCTGGACGCATTCAGTGGGTGCCCTTTCAAGACGCTATGATTCTCATTGATGGAGCCCACAATACTGCCGCTGCTCATACCCTTCGAGACTACGTAGAGCAGAGTGAGCAGGTGTCACGTCACGTTCACTGGGTGATGGGGATGCTAGACACTAAAGATCATGCCGATATTTTCAACGCTTTACTGAGAACGGGCGATCGCCTTTCCGTTGTTCCCGTCCCCGATCATCAATCCGCTGATCCGCACGAGTTAGTGGCGATCGCTCAGCACCTTTGCCCAACTCTGGATGACTGCCGAGTATGCACCGATGTGTTCGCAGCACTGGAAGGGGCGATGACGAGAGGGGGCGATCGCACAGCACCTCCAAGGGACGTTCGTACCGCCAGTCCTTCGGAGCTAGAATCACCTGAAAACAATGAAGAAAAAGAGGCGATGACGATCGTTCTCTGTGGTTCTTTGTATCTCATCGGATATTTCTTCAAGCATCTTCGAGGACAACCGTAGCCGTCACGCAAGTCCTAGTCCACTGCTTCAGAGGGGCGGCGTTCTCGCCAAATGAGCACCCCAATCCATATCAGAACTCCCACAAGAGCCAGGACTGCGAACTGGGCGACCCAGGCAATGAGTTGAGCCAACGGAATGAAGTGTCCGACACCGTAGGCCAAACTCACCATGGTTGTTGCCCAGGCCAACGCCCCTGCCGTATTCCATGCCAGAAACTTCCAGTAGGGCATTTGGGCCGTGCCTGCCAGGGGGCCTGCAAAAATGCGAAGCAACGCAACAAATCGACCGAGAAACACAGCCTTAGCCGCATTTTGCGCAAACTGATCGCGGACACCCACGAGCTGAGCTTCAGACAATCGAAAGAGCCGACCAATCCGACTCAGCAATGGCCAACCGCCATAAAACCCAATCCAGTAGCCAATATTGTCTCCAATCACGGCACCACACAAGGCCGTGAGCAACACGCCCACATACTCTAATTCACCACTCCCTGCGAGAAACCCACCAATCAGGGTAATCGTCTCACCAGGGATAGGAATACCCGCATTCTCTAGCAAAATACCGAAGAACACAGCAATATATCCGTAGTGATGAGCAATGTCTTGAAGCGTTTCTAAAGAAAGAAATTCCATACTCTCCAATGGCTGCGTCGTCAGGCCACGTTACGTTTCGTTACTCTTAATCGTGACCTAGCTCTATGAGCGTGTCAATTATTGCCGATAAAGGCACCCTGAAAATTGGCTGAGAGTCACCTCAGCATTGCAAATGACACCTCAGTACTGTTCACGAAGAAAGGAGAATTTTAGGCGTGCGAGATGCGCATATGTCTAGCGTTAACGAAGATGAGGAGAAGAGTGGAGAAAACCCTCACCATTTCGTAAGGGCGAAGCATCTGGAACGTTTATGGGCTGAGCTGAGCCAGGCTGAATGTCCAGATGCTTCGCCCTTACCGTTGGCCTGTTAGCTACGCTAGACACGTACGCAGACTGCGCACGCACGCCTGAAATTCTCTTTTCTTTGCCCAGATGCTGCTGTTCATGAAGATGGTGCCAATACGCCATTGAGGAAAATATCAGCAATTCCCTCGGCCATTTCTTTCATCTGAGCGGGAGATGATTCACCCGACATCAGCGTGTCTTGACTAAATCCCGCAACCATGAACATCCCAAGAAAAATTTTTGCCACGATGCGCGGATTCATGGGACGGTAAATGCCTCGATCCATGGCAGTTTGGAAAAAAGCTTCGGCCACATTCATCATTTTATCAACGACTTCAGCTTCGATGCGATCGCGCAATTCTGGATGAAACTGAGCCTCCATAAAACACACTCGCATCATGTCAGCATTCTTGTGCATGTTCAGCATCCGGCGACGCATCACTTGCTCAATGGCTTTATAGCTGCCCATTTCGCTCAGCTCAGTCAGCAAGTCAGTCAGCAACTCGACCCACCCCTGGGTTACGACATTCACCAAAATGGCTTTTTTATTCTCAAAATGTCGAAAGAGCGTGCCTTCTGCAATACCAGAGGCATGTGCCAGGTCACGTGTGGTTGTTCCTGCATATCCTCGATGGGCAAACAGCTTCTGCGCTGCCTTCAAAATACGTCCTTGAGTTTCCACCTCAGATGCCGAGGGATGGTGTACTGTGCCCATCGTTATAATCACCAATGTTCGAACAACTTTGTGTATTGATAATTTCTCTCACCTCCTTAAAGACACACCCACCCCGCAGCACGAGCGAGGAATCTTAACGGATGTGTTCAGGGGTGTGACAATTGCCTTACACGCACTCCATTGTGTAGCGGATAATCGCAGAAAACAACTGCATTTACAGAACATAACGATGAATGTACAGAAAGTATGCACAAAGAACATGCACAAAAACCGCCCGAAAGAAGGCAAGCTGTATCAGCTAAGCCATTCTAGCGGGCGGAAAACAAACGTTTTAATATTTTTTTGGATAGACACTCCTAAATTGCTTTAAGAACGCCGATTTTATTCCATGATTTCCTTAGACAGTCGCTGCCACAGGTAGCTCATCCAACTGTTCATCTTCGTCGTCATCAAACTGAAGACTCGGAAACAGAAAATGGTTCTCCTCGACATACTGGGCTCCAAACAGCCCTTTCTCTGCCCAGAAATACCGATCTGTTGTGTGCTCATTGCGCTTTACCAACAACAGAGCCGGGGGGGCAATTCCTTCGGTTTTAATAAATTTTCGGGCAGCAGTTACAGGCTTATCTTTGCCACTTTCGATGCTAAACTGGGGCACTTGCTCTAGAATTCTCCGTCCTTCCAGGCGGCGACGGCTCTTCCGCTTACGTCTTCTAGCCAACCTCCTTACCTCCTATACACTATGGCAGATGTAGTAATGGCTACAAAATGTTTCTAACCGTAGCGAGTATATCGATTTGAATCAAAAATTTCAACTTGCTTTAATCTTTCGATACGCAGATGATAATGTTTTTACGTGAATCTCGATACATCAAACCCTTGAAATCCATCAGCTCCAGGGTTCTCTCAGTAAGTTTACGCAACGATCTTTAATTTATGTTAACAATCTGAGTCTGCTTCTTATTGTTTCGGCTGCCGGACTTGATTTGAGTGTTATGTAAATGCGCGGATACTGTCTACACTGACACAAAATCTGAATACACTCCGGGCGTCCTCCCACCTTCTGGGTGTCTTACCATGTAAAGTAAGCCGTTTTTCATGTCATCGATGTCTGCTAGTCCAGAATTTGTTCAAATTTGTCAGGCTCAATTAGAAATTCTTTCAAGCGGGCTAGGGGCTTCATTGTGCATTGTCTACTTGACTGATGCAATGCCCGGAAAAGGAGACGGTAAGTTGGTTCCTGTCGTTGTCTATCCTGAGCATCTGATGCCGTGGGCTGAGACAGAATTGCTCTCTTGGCTTCAGCATGACCAGCCTCAAGATGATGATCCTTTTTTGCCTGACGTGTTTTCTGGCTTTGAGGGGGAAGAGAGCAGAAAATCGACACTGTCCTCTCGGCGATCGCCCCCTCCAGAATCACCAGAATCATCCACATCGCGATCGCCCCGTTCTCATCCATTGCCTGATGAGAGAAACCCCTCATTCATTCAAGCCAACGGTGCCGATCGGCCATCATCGGCACCGTTGGGTCGTGGAGCGTATAGCAGTTCTGAATTTACGGATGTTTCGGCATCTGAGTTTATAACGCCATCGGCGATCGCCCCCCTTACCTCCGAACTTGCCTTTCCTCAGCAACACCAAATTGCGTTGCCCCTGGTGTATGAGGGCATGATGGTGGGATTGCTGGTCACGGGGCGACCTGACCGATTTTGGACAGACCACGAACATCACCAAATTGAACAAATTGCCAAAACAATTGGGATCTCCTGCGTCGTAGATCGACGGGAACGGTGGCTTGAAGAACGAATGAAGGCACAACGTCAGCTTCCGTCACCCCAACATGATGTGTTTGATGACTTGATTCATCAATTTCGTAATCCGCTGACGGCGTTGCGAACCTTTGGGAAACTGTTGATGCGTCGGTTACCGTCAAGCGATCGCAACTTTAGCGTGGCAGAAAGCATTGTGCGCGAGAGCGATCGCCTCCAAGAACTGTTGCAGTACTTCAAGGTCGCCCTGGATGAGCAAACGCCTCAACTTCCTCAATTTTCAGGTGGATCTGCCCAAAAAAGACCCCAAGCCCTGCCGCCCCACAGCGGGCATCAGCCTCCAGAGGCATCCCATCAGTCAGAGCACGAATCTGGTGATGTTGAAGATATGACCCGTTCGCCTGCATTGACGCCGGATGCCCCTGTCATCGACGTATCATCCAGTGCAACCTACTTGACCGGGCACGACATTACGCCCATGCCCTGTCCGTTGCCCAATGTGCTCGCTCCGCTGATTGATGTGGCGTGGGCGATCGCCGAAGACCAGGAGGTGTCTCTAACGGTCGAAATTGCCCCGGACGTATCCTCTGTGCAGGCTGACCCCAAAGGCTTGCAGGAGGTGTTGAGTAATCTTATCGATAACGCCATCAAATACACCCCCTCTGGAGGTCAGGTGCTCATTCGTGTGCCGGCCCCTCACCCTGACAAACAGGCGGTGATTGTAGCCGATACGGGCATGGGGATTCCCGAAGCGGATCAGGTCCACTTATTTGAACGGCACTTTCGAGGTGTTCAAGAAGCGGGCGATATTCCTGGAACGGGGTTGGGGTTGGCGATCGCCCTCGACTTGATCGAAAAAATGGACGGTACCATCCGTGTCTTTAGTCCTGCGGCTAGCGCTCCACTGCTGTCAGACTGGAGAGTCGATCAGTCTGAAAATCCGGGAACAGCCTTTGTTGTCTGGCTCAACCGAGCGGCCTAATCGAGTAGCTGAATTATTCAAGGTTTAAATAGGCACACTACTAACAGATTATCTAGAGCAGTCCTCTTGCAGTCACGCTCAAACGGTGCCTGGAAAACTGTTAGAGCCTCCTCAACAAAACGCAATGACGTTGTCTGGCATACAACTTCATATCAGCAATTTACCGGATGCTATTGATCAAGGCTTTCCCTGATCATAGAAAAAATTCAACGTGCAAGAGAACTCTCCTATTGAAGGGACAAGTCTGCACTCGTCACTACGCGTTCTTCGTTTCCTGTAAGGTTTAGTCGCGCTCACATACTTAGATTTTCGCATGTGGATCATTCCGATGGCTCAATCGACCAAGCGGGCACTTAGACAAAATCCATTTACGACCTACCGAGAGCCTGATACCGGGCGCTGGGTTGTTGTTCACCCGTCTTCTGAGAGTGAAGAAGAAAGTCGTGACCAGGGCGATCGCGCTGTGGCAGAACAGCATTAGAGAATTACAGTTCAATCATCCACTTCAGCCATCTGGGTTCCGCTTCGCACAGCATTCTGCGCAATACTCTGTTCCCTTGCAGTCCCTTTCAATCCCCTTCAGAACGATTGGCATTCTCAACAGGGAGACGAAGAAAGCCCAGGTTTGAGTTCCCGACCCAGACAAAAAGAGTCGTGATTTTTGCGGAGAGTAGATTTTCTTCTGCGAAGTTTTCACCGGAATCGCGCTTTGCAAAGCCAGAATTGACGGGGTGGGCAGGGAAGCTTGCTGCGCTGATGCTGATGCGAATTGACTGTCCTGGTGGGATGGCAACGCAGGTGGGTTGAAGCGAAACACAGTACGTCTGATGATGGCTGATCGACGGGTCGCCGTTCGTCGAGGCGATGCGCTGGTAGCCTTCGGTAATGTTCATCACTCGCCCATCAGGAGAAACAGTCGAGAGAACTGTGCACAGGTCAAAGCTTGCTGCATCGGCGCTACAGGTGAGGTAAACGCTCAGATCTCCAGCGATGCGCCATTCTTCCGTGAGGGGAGAAGAGGTGTAGGTCAGCACATCTGAGCGACAATCCACCGCCGCTCGATTCATGGGGCCAGTGGGTAGACTGGCATGTCCTCCTATGGAGGGCACAGGCCGCCACGGGTCATGAACGAGGGTGTCGGGCAGAGATGCAGAAGTAGATTCGGGCGATCGCCCAGCCGTTAACGTTCCAGACTCCTGGTGAATGCTCGCCAAGCCCGTGGAGGTGAAGTAGAGGGTTGTGGGTTCGGGGGTCGGCCAGGTGGGGAGCGATCGCCACTGGTTGCGTCCCATCTCGAATAAATGCACCGGATCATCCGTCACAATCGGCGTTTCTTTGCCCTTGAGGAAGTGATCAAACCACTGAATGTGCAAGTCATCCATCGTGCTATTGGCGGCTTCTCCAAAGTCCAGTTGCCCCACCTGGCGTCCCCAGGGAATATGCGCCCAGGGGCCAACCCACAAATGTTGCAGACTCTGACACCGATGCGCCATCTCCTGATAGCAGCGCAGGGTTCCCCGCAGATAGGTGTCGTACCATCCCCCAATGTGGAGCATCGGCAGATCCACCTCCTGGATGTGTTGCCGAGGGGAAAGCTTTTCCCAATATTCATCGGGTTCCGGGTGAGCCAACCAATCGTGATAGAACGAATCGGGAGCCAAGCTGTCCAGAATCTTGGATTTGCCAGTGACGGGATCGCAGGTGGGCGCAGTTCGAGCAGCGGTGTAGAGAGTCGTGTAAGCTTCCACATCTCCATCTCGTCGAGCCGTTTCTGCCGCAAGCTGCATGGCCCAGCCCAAACTCGCCTGTAGGCAGAACGCTCCCCCTTCGTAGGCCCAGTCAGCATACAGGTCGTACCCCAGCATCGCGGGACAGAGAACCTT
>JAYKJC010000157.1:0-9769 GCA_035285885.1 Leptolyngbyaceae cyanobacterium
AACGAACTCCTGCGGCTCGTGAAGCAATCGAAAGGAGCTTCGGGAATTGTCTATTGTCTCAGCCGTCGTCGGGTGGATGAACTGACGTTTCGACTGCAGCGGGACGGAATTTCGGCTTTGCCTTATCACGCAGGCTTGGGCGATGCAGAGAGAACCCAAAACCAGAGCAAGTTTATTCGCGATAATGTGCAGGTGATGGTCGCAACCGTTGCCTTTGGGATGGGAATTAACAAGCCCGACGTCCGATTTGTGGTGCATTATGACCTCCCCAAGAATTTAGAAGCCTATTATCAGGAAGCGGGACGCGCTGGACGCGATGGAGAACCCGCCCAATGTATTCTCTTTTTTGGTTACGGGGATATTCGCACCGTCGATTTTCTGATTGAGCAGCAGTCTGATCCGGAACAACAGCAAATTTCACGCCAACAGCTGCGTCAGGTGGTGGATTATGCAGAAGGCACTGATTGCCGCCGCACCATTCAACTGGGGTATTTTGGCGAATCCTTTGCGGGCGATTGCAATAACTGTGATAACTGCAAGCATCCCCAACCCGTTGAGGACTGGACGATTGAAGCCCAGAAATTTCTCTCGTGCGTGGCCCGCTGCCAAGAAAGGTTTGGCATGAACCACATTATTGATGTGCTGCGCGGCTCGAAGAATAAGCGGGTGCGGCAAAACGGTCATACCCAGCTCTCAACCTATGGTATTGGAGCCGATCACACGGCAGAACAGTGGCGATCGCTCGGGCGATCGCTCCTCCATCAACGATTAGTCGATGAAACCAGTGATGGCTTTCCCACCCTAAAGCTCAATGCTCAGAGCTGGGAAGTGTTGCGAAAGCAGCGATCCGTTCACATCGCCATTCCTAAAAACATCTCTATTACAGACAACGCGGCTACCTCCGAAGCGAGACGAGCAGCCGAGGGGCTTTTTGACTGTTTGCGTATGCTCCGCAAACGATTGGCTGATGAACAGGGCATTCCTCCCTACATGATTTTCACCGACTCCAGCCTCCGAGCCATGGCCCAGCAGAGACCGGGGACGTTCAGCGCCTTCGGCAACGTATCGGGGGTAGGGCGACGAAAACTTGAGCGGTACGGTCGAGACTTTGTGCAAGAAATTCAGCGCTACTGCCAGGAGCATGGCATTTCACTCCAGGCCACTCCAGACGCTGAGCCCATGCCCATCGTCGAGGAAAAGCCCGTCGTCACATCGACCCAACTGGAAACCCTCGATCTGCATCTCGAAGGCTTGTCTCCGTTTCAAATCGCCGAGCGGCGGGGGCTGAAGCTGCGCACGGTGATCGACCACCTCACCGTGCTACTTGAAGATGGGCGAGAGGTGAAGCTGGATGAGCTGGTCGAACCCGATCGGCAACAGCCGATTATTCAAGCGATTGAAACCGTTGGGGATGCGTCACTGAAAACGATTCGTGAGAATCTGAATGAAGCCTATGATTACGAAGAAATCCAGCTTGTTCGGGCGCATTGGCGATCGCCCTCCAAATCTGAGTAGTATCTTGAGTAGTATCTGATTAGTCTCAGGCACATCTAGTGGCCCACTTGAAGTGAGTGCAGATGCGCGTACAGGCCATCTTGTTCCACCAAACGGTCATGATTGCCAATTTCGACCATTTGCCCTTCTTTCATCACCACAATGCGATCGGCTTTGCGAATCGTCGATAGGCGGTGCGCCACCACAAACGTAGTGCGGCCTTCCATCAAGTACTCCAACGCCCCTTGAATTTGCTGCTCAGAAGCCGTGTCTAGGGCAGAGGTGGCCTCATCCAGAATCAGCACGCGAGGATTGCGAATCAGGGCGCGGGCGATCGCCAACCGCTGACGTTGTCCTCCAGAAAGCTTCATGCCTTCTTCCCCAATCAGGGTATCCAAACCGTCAGGCATGGCCTCAATGAACTCAGCCGCATTGGCATGGGCGATCGCCTGCTGAATGTGCTCCTCTTTGATGCCCGTTGCGCCATACACCACATTTTCTCGCACCGTGCCGTGGAACAAAATCGTTTCTTGAGACACCACCGACACAAATTGCCGATAGGTGCGTAAATCTAGTTCTGCCATATCGTGCTGGTCGAGCAAGATGCGACCTTCCGTGGGGCGAAGAAAGCCAATCACCAGATTAAGCAACGTGGATTTTCCCGCCCCAGAAGGCCCGACAATGGCAATGGTTTCTCCCGCAGGGACATGGAGCGAAAACCTTTGAATGGCCTGCTGGTCATGGGTGGGATAGTGAAACCCGACCTGATCAAACACAAATTCTCCGCGCACCTTCTCAATTGGGCGCTTTCCTCGGTTCTGTTCTAGATCAGGACATTCCAAAATATCGCTGACTGAGCGAATCGCGTCAAAGCCTTTGCCGATCTGAGGCAGCGACATCATGATTTGCACGATGGCTCCCGTCAAGGAGTCGAAATAGCCCGTCAACAGCACCACGTCTCCGACTGTGATATCGAGCTTTCCGGTGTAGGCCAGGTAGGCCGACACCACCAGGCAGATGCCATTAAACAGCCGGAGAGTGACCCAGGAAGAAGATGCCGCCAGTGCATTAATCGAGTCCAACCGCATGGCTGTTTCTCGCACAGAGGAGAGGCGATCGTTGATGCGCTCAATTTCGACCTCCTCAGCTCCGTGGGCACGGGTGACGGGGATGAGCTGAATCATCTCCACCATGCGCCCCGACATGTGCTCAATTTCTTTACGAAAGGCTCGATTGCGCTGACGAATCGGTGTTCGGAGCGATCGCACCAGTGTGGCGGCTACCGGAACCGTGCCGATGAAAAAGATGAGAAACCAGGACGCTCGAATTCCCGTTGCGATTAACGCGAACGCAATGGTCAGCACCGCAGACGGAACCAGCTGAAACACGTATCGGGTCAGGTCTTGTATGGACTCAACATCCCGCGTAACCTTGGTTTGCAGCGCACCTTTACTATTTTGGTGATAGAACCCAATGGACAATTCTTGAAATCGCCGGGTCATCGCCGACCGGAGATTGTATTCCATGTTGCGGGTCGCATTACTCATAAACTTCACGTGTAAGTAATGCATTGGAATATTTTGGGCCACTAAGATGGCGAGGATAATGCCATTGAACCACAGCGCTGAGAGTTCATAGCGAGTCGGTGCGGCGATGATATCGACAATGTTGGCAACAAGAATGGGCCGAATCCATTCGGGGCTGTGCTTAATGACATAGAATAGCTGGGATAGTCCCAGGTTCTTTGCGTCATGTCGATAGAGCCGAAACAGGGTGCGAAAGGGGCGATCGCCCTGAAACTGAATGTCTTGATGCTGAATCTCATCGGGGTCAACGGAGCGAGAAGGCAGGGTTAAAAGCTTCATCAAGAGATTCATGGGCAATATCAAGGGGGCGACGATCAGTAAAACCTAATCACCAGTAAAACCGATCGGCAAGACTATCCTGACCAGAGGGTCTGAAATTTGAATCAAGCTTTACGTATCCTAGCGAAAGTTTTTCTATCTGGTGCCTCATCTTCCACGACCCCATCCTTTACGAAACGTCGCAAGAGGCCGGGGACATCAGATTTTTTAATCTCAGCCAGGATTAAGGATGCTCGTGCTATCCTCTCTCAGAGGACGCACACGTAGCCAAGGGAATAGGGCGATCGCCCCCTGCTTCATTGGTTGCCATTGCTGATTTCGGGGATATGTTGTGTTCAGAGTCCCGCGCATCGAGACTCTGAACACAACATATCCCAAGATTAAGCAACACCCTTTGGTTTGAGTGTGGTTGTTTTCATTGGATTGCTGTAATTATTCATGCTGACTGTTCTGTCATTTGTAGCGCTGGCACAAGTTGCTCTTCCGATTCCGCCTCCACCAGCACCTCTCTCTTCACCCCAGTCCATGCCTCGGCAGATTATCGAATCTCAAGACGTGAGACCGTTGTCCGGGGGACTAAACACCATTCCTGTTTTTAACAGCAACAGTCCGGAACTGATTCAATCGGACGGAATTTTGCTGTCAACGTTCCCTGCAAATGGCATGGATGTTCCATCTGCCCATCTCAACTACCCGCTAGAAGGACGATTTGACATCTTTGCCCACCACATCGCACGGGGAATCGATGCAGATGACAATCGCACCCTTTATTTAGGGATCTTGGCATACAATCCAACCCGTCAGCCCATCGAAATCTCGTCCTCGCAAGGAGCGACCTATCTTGGACAAGATGCTCCCTATTTGGATTTACCCTCCTATGTGGCGAATCCTTTAGGAACTGTGTACTCTGGGCCGGGAAGTCGCACAGTAAACGACGTGTTGCGAGGACAACGGCACTCATATCTGCCGGAATCCGTCGTCATTCCGCCACGCCAACCCGTCATGTTGCTGAATGTGCCCATTCCCCTGCGGCGACTGACCGTTCCCACCAATGGCACCTGGCTAGGGGGGCGAGTGATTCCCGTTCCACCGCCACCCGAACCGGAAGAACCCTTGGAAGAGGAGAATGGCGATGAAACCAACGGGGACTCCGATAAGCCACCGCGAGAATCTCCCCCCCTCCCGATTCCAGACAATCGACCGATTCCAAGCAATGGGCGCTCTGTGCTGATGAGCTTAGAGAGCAGTGGGCCAGTCTATGTGGCCAGCCTCGCCATGTATGCGCCAAAAACGCCCGATGGAAATGAGCGCGTCCCCACTCTCAGAGAATGGGTGCAGTTGTTGCGTGAGGGGAACTTAGCAGGCCCCAGAGACATTGCACCGACTCCCCCGGATGCCTCCGTTGTGAGCCGATTCTTTTATGGTCGGGTCGCAGGTGTTGCCCAGGGAACGGAGTGGGCGGCCAATTTGACCGACACTCCAGAAAGCAGCGATCTGACCATTCCTTCACCGGGAGAACAGTTTTCCTACGTGATTAGTTCTGTCGATCGCAATACCTTTGGAACAGGGCAGATTCAGAGTGCGCCGATGCTGGCTCGATACAGAGATACAGCCTATCGGGCTCATGGCAACTATGGCATCAAATATAGTTTGACGCTGCCCTTGCATAACCCCACCGATCAGCTCCAAACGGTCAGCGTGCTGTTTCAGACGCCATTGCAAAATGAGCGATTAGACGAGGGACTGTCTTTCCTGTCGCCCCCTGCCAACCGCATTTTTTTCCGAGGAACCGTGCGCCTCGAATATGAAGATGATTGGAGAATTCGACAAACTCGATACTTTCATATCGTCCATCGCCAAGGTCAGCAAGGTCAACCGTTGATTCGTCTGCGGATGTTGCCGGGCGATCGCCGTCAGGTGAAATTCGATCTGATTTATCCCCCTGATGCGACTCCTCCTCAGGCATTGACCATCCGGACAGAGCCATTGGGCGATCGCTAATCGCTCAAGTTATTAGGATGCGGGGTCTAGAGAAAAGGCAATATTAACCTGCTCAGGGTCGATAGATGCCATATCGATCACCTGACCGAGAGAAAGTTGCAGACTGCGAACATTACTAAAATCCAGTTCTTCCTCGAACCGAGATGAAAAAATCAGAACTCCTGATTTTTGCTCTTGGGGGTCTAGAACTCCAGATAAAGAATCATCGGTTAAAAATATATTGGCTTTCAACTCATCTACCCCGGTCGATAGGCGACCTTGGTTCGGATAAAACCGAATCAAGCGACTGGAGTCATTGGCAATCTCGACGTGCACTGCAATTTGTTTAGAGGACAGCTGCACCTCTTGAATGTCAAGCACTAAAGGTCCTTGCTGAAAGCGCTTTGCAATTTGAATAGTAGTTTCTTCGACATCTGTTTCGTCAGCATTCTCGGGCGTAGCCATCAAGACAGCCGGGTCTGCTTGAGTCGATTCAGCCGACGACTCTAGAGTGGGTTGAGCTGTTGAACATCCCATCAACACCCCACTCAGTAGTGACGCATAGAATAAAGCTTTCATACCACCTAAAGCCTTCATAACAGGTCGGATATGATGTCAGTGTTCCCATTGTGCCCTTTGACTTTATTCGGCGCTGACCAGAAAAATGCGAGTTTATCTCAACTCCACAGAGGAACAAAGTTAATGTGGGAAACGTTAAGAATGAGCGAACATCCCAATCCAGGGCAGCGCAATCCAGTGCACTGCAATCCAGGGCAATGATTGACAGTGGCTCGCTTGAGAGAACAAAAGTTTTCAAGAAAAACCGAAATATGAAGAATACACACCTGATGGACAGGCTCCCTGATGGTTACGGGGACGAATGCCTTGCACAGCTCATCGTCCGTCGCCGCTAACCGTTTTTCACTTCAGAGTTTGTATTGCGGTATTTCCAGGCCATGTTCAGGAGACGATCCCAGTTCCGTTTCACCTGTTTGGGCGTACAGTTGAGAATTTTCGCAATCTCCTTATCCGACAAGCAGGATTCGTTCTGCGCTTGAAACTGCTCGCCTTTTAGCTTGAGCAATTCTCGCTGCACTGGAGAGAGCTCGTCTAAAAAACTGTTCCATTCATTGAGCGGCATGCCCAGATTTTGGTCGAGGTCTGCCCCTAGCCACTGATGCACAATTTGCCAGTTGTGTGAGCAGGCAAATTTCTCAACGTGATACTTAAATCGCTGCTGGAGATAATCTCGCTGGCGAGGCGTCAACTCCAAAATTTCGTCAATTTCTGGTGCGGACAGATCTTTAAGCTTGAGGGTGAGGTAGTTGATACAGTCTTCTTGGCCCTGATCGCTCAAGTATTGAATGAGTTCAGTGATGACGCGATCGCGCAACACTGAATCTGCCGGGTCAATCGCATCGGCCACCATTTGCTCACGCACCTGCTGCACAATGGGCGAACGGCTATGAATTTCGGCCTCTTCTGTTTTGGCCGACTCAACCGCCATCTCAATGTCCATTGAGGTTTCATGGGGTTGGCGATGAGAGAATGCCTGTGCTCGCAAAACAACGAGCTGCTGGTTTCTCCGACCGGGCAGAGAAATGCGGCGTTTCGCGTACTGCTCGGTAAACGCCATGTACTCAGACAACTCAATCCGCGTGCGGGGACGATAATCCGCTGGGAGCTGATGCTCTTTGCGGAAGTTTTTGAGCACCTCGATATAAAAGCCCTGGAGAAAATCTTCAATCAGATTGTATCGAGCTTGGAAGCCTAACTGGGCACGACTTGGCGCAATGTGTCGATAGACCATTGCACTCAAGTTACTATGCAGTTCCACACGGCCACGCTGAGAGCCCAGCCGATAATACGTCATGCATTTTTTGACCCGGTGTTGAGCGAGGGTGTGCTGCCACTCTTCAACGTCACCGGAGGTCTGGATGCGATCGCTCTTTTCGCAAATGCGTGCCACTTCCTGTGCAATGCGGTCTGCGACTCGTCGCACACTGGTCGAAATCGAAGAAATGTCGGACTGAAATGCTGTAATCACATAGTCAACCAGCTTGAGATGAGCCGTATGTGCTTCAGCCTCAAGGGAAGACGATGAAAGTGCGGTCTGGCGATCGCTACAAGCGGGGGATTTGGTTAGTTCTGATACGCCCATACTATCCTGACTCTGGTGAGAAGTGTACATGGGCTTCAAAGGATCGACGTTCATGGTTAGCCCTTTTGTTTGGTGATGCACGATGGTGAATTGAACCCGCCGATCAGATTCTGAGTCGGTCGTGTTCAATTGCCCCATCAACACCTTGACTGTAAGAAAGATCGAAACCGTTCAGCCCATTGCGTGTGTCACTCTTGTAACTAGCTTGTTCGGAATCCTCCTCTGCCCTTTGACAGACGAACATCTCTACCTCGCCATTCCCTTGCCCCAGCAAGGCTTTGAGCAAGATTCGCCCAGTGTGAAATTGCCTTCACAATCGAAAAATGCGTTCGAGGTTCTCCAGACGGTTTCAAGACAGTCCCATCACTGGCTCGTTTGACTCGTCCGTGACCCAATCAGCGACGCGATCCCATTCCAGCCCTTTGCGGACGACAACAGGAGCATCACCGATCAAGTCAATAATGGTCGAATATTCATACCCCACGGGTTGATCGTCATCAATAATGATGTCCACTAGCCGTTCAAACTGGTCAAACAGCTCAGCCTGGGAAACCCGAGTGTCTTCCGGAGTAAACGGAGTGGTTGCCGATGTTGAAATCACAGGATTTCCAATGGCTTCAATCAGTGCCAAACAAATCGGATGGTTGGGGACACGAATTCCCGTTGTTTTCCGTTTAGGAGCCATCACCAGACGAGGAACGAGCTTGGTGGCCGGAAGTAGAAATGTAAACGGGCCTGGAATCAGCCGCTTAAGAACTCGATAGGCTGAATCAGTTACATAGGCGTACTGGGAAATATTTGAGAGTGAGGAACATAGAAACGTTAAGGGCTTATCATTTGAGAACTGCTTGATTTGCCGAACGCGTTGCACTGCCGATTTAACATTGAGGTCACATCCAATTGCATAGACGGTATCTGTGGGATAGAGCATGACAGCCCCATTGTGTAAGGCTTCCCTTATCTCCTCTATGCGTTGAGTTTGAGGATTATCCGGATGAATTTTGTAATGTGTAGCCATGCGATATCCTTAGTCCCAGAGCGTCTTGAAGTGCAGGCGTTAGCGGGATTAATCTGCTGGCGATGGGAGAATAGTTCTCGTCAGCGATCGCCCAAACACCCACTTCTTCTATCCTAAGGGTGCGCGCTTCAGCCCTGCCTTTCTCCTGATAAAAAACAACACAGCGAAGAAACCCCACATGTTCCCCGTTGCTTACCTTGACTGCCCGACTGGAATTTCTGGAGACATGTGCCTGGGAGCCCTCGTTGATGCCGGAGTGCCCCTGGAATATATTGAGCAGCAGCTCAAAAAACTGGGAATCGACGATGAATATCAATTGTCTGCTGAGTCTGTGCAGCGCAACGGACAGGCCGCCACCAAGGTTCATGTTCAGCTCTTAACGAATAGTCATGCCTTGCTCTCTCCGTCTGAGGAGCATCCTCACGGACATCATCATGAGCATTCTCACGGGCACCATTCTCATGGGCATTTTCATGGGGATCATTCTCACGGGCATCATTCTCACGAGCACCATTCTCACGACCCTCACGAGTCTGAGCCTCTCTCCCATTCCCCTACAACGCATGGCACTTCCCCCCATGACCATCCTCCAAGTCGCCATCTTCCTGAAATTACTGCGTTGATTCAAGCCGCAGAGCTGCCGCCTCAGGTGGAACAATGGAGTTTGACCATTTTTCAAAATTTGGCTAAGGCAGAAGGATTGGTTCATGGCACGTCTCCCGACGCTGTGCATTTTCATGAAGTGGGAGCCACGGATGCCATTGTCGATATTGTGGGCACCTGTCTGGGATTCGATTATCTGGGCATTACTCAGTTTTACTGGTCGGCTTTGCCCACCGGGGGCGGAACCATTCGTGCGGCCCACGGAAATCTGCCTGTGCCTGCACCTGCCGTGCTTCGGCTGTTTGAGCTGCGTCAGGTGCCGATTTATCACAATGGCATCGACCGTGAATTGGTGACGCCTACAGGAGCGGCGATCGCCACTACCTTAGCCACTCAATTTGGCCCACCTCCAGCCATGCAACTTCACCGCATCGGGCTGGGAGCAGGCTCTCGCGATCTGCTGCTGCCGAATATTCTCCGACTGTGGTTGGGTACTGAATCTCAAAGTTTTCTTGCTTCTCACCAAAACGCTGGTCACCCTCATCAGGCATCCGTACGTCTCACTGAAACACCAGAGCTGGAGCCAGATCTACACGATGCTTCTCAAGCCCTGCTTCACCACGAATCGATCGTCGTCCTTGAAACCCA
>JAYKJC010000158.1:0-2684 GCA_035285885.1 Leptolyngbyaceae cyanobacterium
GCAGGTAACGCCAAACGGTCACATGTGCGACGCCAATAGCCCGTGCAAACTCAGGAGCGCTCTTGTTTTCCAAGTATTCTTCAAGTGTCATGCCTCAGTATTACCAATACGGTAACGAAAAGTCAAGAGAAATTACCATTTTTTATAAGAAAAAATATTACCGAGTCGGTAATGTGAGAACCTTGCAAAACACGCAACGCATCACGCAAGCGATATGGAGTGCGAACAGTCGTGTTACCTAAGTGCCATAACGTCATTAGAAGCCTACAAAAAGATATTCTTGCACAGCGTTCTTATTGCCCTGCTTTTGGTTTCCAAAGCTGTAGCGGTAATCAATATCTATAACCTCTACATGCCGCTTATATTTAGACATGAGCGAAATGATTTCTTCGCGGGTCGGTAATGAGTTAGATGAATATGATACAATCAGAATGCTGTCTTTTAAGCGGCGGAACATTTTATCAAATGCATCTATAGCACCTGATTGTGAACTGAATGGAGTAGGGTAACTTTTGAATTTTTTGGTTTTGGTATACCACTGCATATCAACCCCCTCCCAATTTCGAGCCAATCCCTCGACAAAATGATAGCGGCGCACATATTCATTATCTGAAAGTGGGCTATAATACGGTGGGTCAATATAGACTAAATCCGCTTTGTAGCGTGTAGTCATGGCATCACCGTGACGGGATTTGTTATCTTTCCCGTTATCAAATATCGATGCATTGATTAAATGAGCAGCATTGCGAATCTGGTCTTCCATACTCATACGAAGATCAGCACGACCATCATCATATCGCATTCCAGTATATGTAAATATACTAGGATAAGGCTTTTTCATCAACTGGCCGTGGCACTTCACGGATTGTGAATCTAGGATATGGCTGCACCGTTACAATTACATCTTCTCCTGTGCGTGTTCCAGACTTTGCGCTGATATTGCGTCGGGTATTTATGACTTCAATTTCATAAGGCTCATACAATTCATGTACCAAAGGATGGTTGGAATTAGTAAGAACCACATGACAGCCTAGCTTTTGTAATCGCTTAACTTCATCTGCCAATTCGCGGTGATCTTCTTCATAGAATTGCTCTTTAGTATAACGCTGAAAATCAGAATATTTTGATACTGGTAAGTAGGGCGGATCTAGGAATATGAAATCGCCATGCTGCGCTGTCTTTTTGAGTACATCCTTATAATCGCCGTGCATAATCTTTACTTTTTGCAAGGCTTGTGATGCAGAACGTAAGGTGTTTTCATCACAAATAGTTGGATTTTTATATCGCCCATATGGAACATTAAAATGCCCCTTGCGGTTAACACGATAAAGGCCGTTAAAACATGTACGGTTTAGATAAATTGTTCTAGCGGCTGCATATTCAGGCTCAAGATCAGCGAATTTTAAACTGCGGATTTTATAAAAGGCATCTTCGCAATTCTTAAATGTTTTAAGATAAGATATGATGTCATCCACATTGTCGGCCAAGCATCTATATACATTTACAAGTTCAGGATTAGAATCTGCTATAATTCCTGACTCTGGTTGCATCGCAAAAAACATTGCACCTCCACCGATAAACGGCTCGATATAACGTCCATAGCCACGCGGGGTTTTTGCTAACAACTCGTCAAGAAGCTGCGTTTTTCCACCTGCCCACTTTAGAAACGGTCTAGGGGAATTTTGGGCTTCATAATTTAGTTGAGTTTGCATAGCCATTTCCTTTCGGATCAATTTTGATCCTTTACTTTCAACATGTCAAGGGAACGTGCGTTATAACTTACAATTTGAAGTGATAAGGTGTCTTGTGGAAATTCGGCCTGTGAAGGCTTTTTCTGTCATGGCTCGATGCCGTGACAGAAAAACAGGGCGCACGCGGAGGCGGGGACTATGCCCCGCTCCCACTGTTCAGTACGGCGATAATCTGCATGGCTTTATCAACCGAAAGGCGTTTCATCTCAAGCGATACGTCCCCGCTGCTCCATAATTCGGCTTTTCCTCCGTCAAAATAGATCGTTTTTGCGCTGCGGCTGACATAAGGACAAATACGCCCGTGCGGGGCAATTCTGGCTATGGCTTGCGCGACGATCAGCCGCATTTCCTCGGCCTCCTGCTCCTGCCGGTGACGCGCGGCGGCTTTGGTAAATGTCTCCAGATAATGCGGCAAGAGGCGGCGGTGAATATCTGCGGCAATGTCCTTAGCCGGTCGATGCATGCTCACCCCGATCGTGCGCCGTTCCTCATTGGAATAAAGCCGCCCCGTCTTATTGACCGGAAACAGGCCGCTAATCCTGAACATGGTTTTATCCGTGCCAAGATGAAAGCCACGGCCTGAACCGTCAATAATCTGGAATGACCAGCAACTATCATATAAGTGATTAAATCGCCATGGGCGGCCTAAATATAAGGCCACCTCCTGCGCTTTCGCGTGCGTTTCGGGAGTCATGCCTGCCCCCCGATCATATAATCATGACGCGCATAGGCCGGACGGGTTGAGCCGTACTTTTCGCGGATTTCCTCTAACGTGCTGCTCCCCTTGCTGCGGCTGCGATATTCTTCAGGGCGAAAATACCATGCTTTTTTCTTGTTCGCCCATTTGAAACCGGCCTCTTTCAAACGGTCTTTATGCTCCTTGGTGTTTCCGGTAATCCAGACCCACGCGCCGCATATCTCAATCATCAATCC
>JAYKJC010000159.1:0-8860 GCA_035285885.1 Leptolyngbyaceae cyanobacterium
CCGACAAGCTCAACTCGAAACGTTACAGGGCTTTCCATTCTTAGTCACTCTGGCGCTTGAGTTTCGAGATGCCGTCTCTCCGCGCGTTCGAGCAGTGGTGGCATTCATTGGAAGCGGGTTGATTTACGTGCTGACTGAGGTGATTGGGCGCGGCATTGGCTTGATTGTGCGGGGCGTCATTAAAGGGATTGGTAGCGCCTTGCAAGATTCTCGATGGAATCGAGATGTGGGTCAGCGGCGACTTTAATCATCATTCCCTTCTCTTGGGGCGTGGGAGATTCTCACATCTGAAGATGCGACTAGCGTGGAGTTTGGGGGCGATCGCCCCGTTGAAATACTTATTTAATAAATTTTTGTGTTCATTGGGAACATAAAAACAAAAAATTATGTAGCCACAATTTTTAAAGGCTTTATCAATGCAGCCGTGTCTTTACCGAAGCAATACAGCAATACACAGAAAGCAACGTTAGTCTTAAATTAACGATAAATTGCGTAAAACTACTAAGTTTAATCGCTGCGAAAACAGACGTTAAACGTACCGAGCCTGCCTAAGTTCAGATCAACTAGAACCTGTGTATGTCCCTGTGGCTAACTTACTGATGCTTTGCTGAACATTTTTAGAGCTGACTCGACTAAACTCGTTGACTTTCGCTTGGGTGCTTCTTCCATTTAGTGCTGCGACAACTGTCTACTTGTCAACTAAACGGAGTGAGCTATGAGTATTCCACGTAATCTACTTTCTTCTTCAGTCCTCTCTGGTGCAGTTTTTAGTGCTGCAACCATTCCTATGTTGGCTATGGGTGATCAGCCAATTGAGATTAATTTGGGTGGCGAGCCTTTCTTTATTGGAACGGTTGACGATCTCGCTGCCCCCTACTTAGGACTCGTAACCGCAGCAAGTTTGGGGATGGGAGTGACGACTCTCAGTGTTTTAGGCTGGAGTCAATCGTCTAGTAAGGCGACTCGGTCAGAAGATAAGATTATGCAGCTTCGCAAAGACTTGCGTGACCGAGAGTCTGCCATCGAGCAGTTGAGGTTCTCAGATGCGCGGCTTGAGGCCGCAGGCTTAGGATCATTTATCGATGACGATAATGTTCACAGTGAGTTTGAGCAACCTCAGCATTTTCCTTCTGCTGAGCCCGCGCCTGCGCCCCAGCCCGTTGCTCAGGCACAACCTTACGCAGCCACCTATCAAGTCGTGCGTTCAGTTGGAAACGGCGATCGCCCGGTTGGTCAAGCTCGCCAGAATGCGCAACCCACGACTCAGGCTCATCAGCGTCAGGTTCAGAGAATCCGCGTACCTGCTCAAGCAACCGCTGCACCTTCTCATAATGGAAGTCAACGGATGGCCCAGGCTGCGGTCAAGCCCCCGTTGCCTCCTCAGCCAAAGTTTCAGCAGGCTCCGTCGTCGGCTGTGGCATCCCACACTCGTTCGAACGGCTCACCTGCTCGACCTCAAGGTCATGCAGTGCCTGCAACTACCGGGGAATCTCACCCTGATCAACTGAACGACTTGCTGGCTCAAATGCAAAATCTGATGTCTCAGGTCGAACAGATGCAGCAAGGAACGGCAGTTGCATAAGCGATTCGCAGGAGCACGTGGATTGTAATGGAACAAAGTTTAAGAACTTGGGGTCAAGAACTATAACGGTTGTTGTTCGTTCCATACACCCACGGACCATCTTGTGGATTGATCGTCCTTAAGTAGTCTTGACAAAAACAACGCCGAAAAGCAGGTGCATCTGTCTTTCCGCTCCGATGGGAAAGCAGGGCACCTGCTTTTTAATGCATGCGCGGCAGCATCTTACCCAGGCTGAGACCCGTTGGGACGAATCCCGCAGGACTGGTTCGTTCAGATCGTCATTGCCTGAGCGCACGACTTCGCAACATTTCGTTTTGCTGTGACAGCACACCTAGAACTACATGGACATGGTTAATTTTTCAATTATTAATGACTGGGGACAGGGATTTACAGGGAGCTTGTCGATTACAAATTCAGGATTGACTGCGCTCAATGGCTGGACCCTGGAATTTGAGGCACCTTTTGAAATCACCAATATTTGGAACGCTGAAATTGTCAGCCGAGAGGGGAATCGATATGTGATTCGCAATGCGTCGTGGAATCGGGCGATCGCCCCAGATGAAACGATTACTTTTGGGTTTAACGGGGCAAATTCAAACGGCGTCACGATTGAGCCGACCAACTTTCAGTTGAATGGGGTAGACGCGCCGTCAGGTGGTGTGAGCACTCCTTCAACACCGGAACCTGCACCGGAGCCCGTGGTCGAACCTGCTCCTGAATTATCGATTTCGAATACGACTGTAACAGAAGGTGCTGACTCCCACGCTCGATTTTCGGTTCGCTTATCGGAAGCGAGTTCAGCTCCCGTCACGGTGGAATATGCCACGGTGGCAGGCACCGCCCGAGCCGGATCAGATTTTCGCAATACCAGCGGAACCTTAACATTCAATCCTGGTGAAGTATCGAAAACGGTTCGCGTTGCTGTGGTAGACGACCAGAGCGTCGAGTCTGATGAGCAGTTTGAGCTTCAACTCTCAAATGTAACGAACGCTAGCCTCAGAACGGCGATCGCCCGTGCGACGGTGAGAGATAACGATGAAGCGGTTGCCCCTCCCCCTCCTGAGTCCAACAATGAATCCACTGCACCTCTGCCTCCGGCATCTGCGGATGCTCCACAGGTTGTGTTTTCTGTGAGGAATGATTGGGGGAGCGGGTTCACAGCAGATATGGAGATTGTCTACTCCGGGACTGAGACGCTTAACGGCTGGACCATTGAATTTGACGCTCCCTTCCAAATTGCCAACATCTGGAACGCAAACATTGTCAGTCAGAATGGCAACCATTACGTGATTGAAGATGCAGGCTGGAACGGAACCCTTCAGCCCGGACAAACCGTTTCGTTCGGCTTCAACGGCAACGGAGCAGCCGTCGCACCCAGCGGCTATGAATTGAACGGGGAGGCGATCGCCCCACCCCCAGTTGCTCCACCTCCAGTTACCCCACCCCCAACAGATAACACCCCCGATGTGCCGACCGATCCGAGTCCTCCGACAGAACCCACGGAACCCGTGGATGACTCCAATGATTCGGGTGATCCTGGCGATTCGGGTGACTCGGGTGATCCGATAGATTCTGGCAACTCCGGGGATTCGGGTGATGCGTCAGACCCCAGTGATCCAGTTGATGCGGGCGACCCGATGGATTCTGGTTCTCCCCAACAGGGCGATTTCAACTATGGAGAAGCTCTGCAAAAGTCGCTACTCTTCTACGAAGCGCAACGGTCTGGCCCCTTGCCCGATGACACTCGCATTGAGTGGAGAGGAGATTCTGCGATGAATGATGGAGCGGATGTGGGGATTGATCTCTCCGGTGGCTATTACGACGCTGGGGACCACGTGAAGTTTGGGTTCCCCATGGCTTCTTCCATGACCATGCTGAGCTGGGGAGTGGTTGAATATCGAGAAGCCTACGAACGCAGCGGGCAGCTTGACGAAGCTCTGGATGCCATTCGGTGGGGCACCGACTATATTTTGAGGGCACACGTCACAGATAGCCAGGGAACCCGAGAATTCTGGGGACAGGTCGGCGATGGACATGTGGATCATGCTTACTGGGGGCCTGCCGAAGAAATGAGGATGAATCGTCCAGCCTTCAAGATTGATCGTCAGAATCCTGGGTCTGATCTGGCCGGGGAGTCGGCAGCGGCACTGGCAGCGGCATCCATCATTTTTAGAGAAAGCGACCCTGCCTACGCGGATCGCCTGCTCGATAATGCGATCCAGCTCTTTGAGTTTGCCGATCAATATCGCGGTCGATACTCAGATGCAATTCCCAATGCTCAGTCCTTCTACAATTCCTGGAGCGGCTACATGGATGAGCTGTCCTGGAGTGCGGCTTGGCTTCATCGGGCAACGGGCGATCGCACCTACCTCGACAAAGCGGAGCAGTATTATCAGGGCTTAAATCCTCAGTGGACTCAAAACTGGGACAACAAATCCTACGGTGCAGCAACACTGTTAGCCCAGGCCACAGGGAAGTCAGAATATCGCCAAGATGCAGAAGCATGGCTGGATTACTGGTCGAATCCATCGGGCGGCATCCAGTATACCTCTGGAGGTCTGGCCTGGTTAGACCAGTGGGGATCAACTCGATACAGTGCCAATACGGCCTTTATTGCGGGTGTCTATAGCGATACGGTCAATGACTATGGCGATCGCTACGCCAACTTTGCAGAAAATCAAATCGATTACCTTCTGGGCGATAACCCCAATAACTTCAGCTACATGGTCGGGTTTGGCGATAACTATGCGCTCAACCCCCATCATCGCAGTGCCCACGGCGGGTATGATATCAATGACCCCAATCCCAACGCCAACACTCTCTATGGTGCATTGGTGGGTGGCCCAGCATCGCCGAATGATAACGATTACGTGGATGTGCGGTCAGATTATATTCGGAATGAAGTCGCCCTCGACTACAATGCAGGACTCACGGGAGCATTAGTCCGTCTCTATGGCCAATTTGGAGGCGATCCGTTGACGGACACCCAACTTAACAACCTCCCTGGCATTTCAGTGTCAGAGTTTTAGAGGTATCGCGGTTTGCTAATGGGTTAAGGACAAAATTAACCCGTGAACAAGGGGCTTAAGCCCCTTGCCTGTGCTTAATCCATTTGACACCGCTCTTCGTGCCACGGGCTTAATTTCTAGCGCAAAGTTGCACTGAGTCTAGAATCCAAAAAAAGGGACGGGAAGCATTGATTCCCGTCCCTTTTTTGAATTTGAATTCCTTATCTAGAAGCCGTAGCTCCAGCGAGCCCGGTAGCCTCGGGCATCAATGTGGGTGAAACTGCTAGCACTGGCTAGGCCGCCCCGTGAGCCCCACCAGGCTTCAAGGCGACGGTTGACGTCGGGAGGCGTAATTCCCGATACGCAAAAATCGATGGCATCACCGACAAGATGGCGACTGCGGCTTGCTCCGCCGACGCGACGGTTGGTGACGGGGTCGCGATACCACGAGTTAATGGTAATTGGGCGATCGCCCAAGTAGGCCCGGACTTCTTGCATCACATCTGCAATTTTGAGAATGCCCTGTACAACGTTCTTATCCGCAGGAATACGAGTTCCATTTTTAGTGGCTTCCGCCCAGGTGAAATTGCCCCCCGGCAGAACAGGATCACTGAGATAAAATGTGCTTGAATACCCTGGCAGCTTAAACCCTCCTTTGCGCGGGGGGCCAGCATCCTCAGTGTCATTCGGCTTGTTGTCGGGTTCGTTGCCCTCGATATTGACATGTCCCATGAAAATGAACCATGTCTTTTGGCCTCCGAGTTCGTCTTGCAGCGTTGCCTTGACATGCTTACCAGGAGCTGGCTCGTGTTCAAGCACTTCAAATTTCTGACCTTCCTCGATAGCCAGCTTGGCTGATTCCGGCAGTTCTGTTGACTGCTTGGGTTCTTGCTTAAAGATGGTATTACTAAGAACGATTAACTCCATAACATTACCCTGATTCAGTGAATATACAGAAACAACATTCAGCTCTTATTGCCTTTCGACAACCGTCATAAGAGCTTTATAGAGATAGGGTTCCCATGCCATTCGATTTCTATCAAATGTAGAAATCGATACCTTGAATCAATGGAGTTGTTCGAGTCATTGCCTGTTTTGGGCGATCGCCCCTACATGGAAGGCGTGTCTGAGTCGTCCAGGGATTGGCGATAGGTCATCAAGAGATTGGGCAAAAAGTCGTAGCCATCCACACCAATTTGCTTCAAGAAGGTCGAGCGATGGTTCTTCAGACAGGCTTGAAACGCTTCATCACCAAGTTGTCCCTGGAGAATGCTGATGATTCCGGCAGGCTGCCGCCAGAGTTCAGATTCAATCTGGTGGAGCCAGTACATGCCGATGCATCCATGCACAATCGCCTGCTCTAGATTGTCGAGCCCCCGGTAGGCTTCAGCTAAGTACGAAAAGTTCAGTCCTTGAAAGAAGAGGTCGCCAATGGCGTCGGCAATGGACAGTCCTTTTTCAAGGGAGAGAATGGCTTCCTGGTATTGCCCTAACACCACCTGAGTGACGCCTAAACTGTGGACACAGAGCGCTTGGCTGGGGCGATCGCCCACCTGTTCAGAAATCATCAAGCCTCGCTTCACGCGCCCAAGAATCTGCTCATAGCGATCGGTATCAATCTGTTCTTCTTCTTGAGCGAGCAGCACTTCACTCACTCCGATATTCGCCAGGGCATTGGCTTCTCCCAACCGATCCCCTTCTTGTCGAGCCAGAATGAGTGCCCGTTGTCCACTGTCGATGGCTTCTTCATAGTCCTCAAGCATCACATAGGTGCGGCTGAGATGGTTCAGGTTGGCGATTTCGCAAGGGCGATCGCCTGCTTCACGGGCAATTTCAAGAGCTTCTTCGTGAAACTCAAGGGCAATCTCATCATCTCCCAACGCCTGCTGAGAATAGCCCAGAAGCGTCAGAATTCTCGCTTTGATATGCGTATTCGGCACCTCTCGCAGAGGCTGATCGAGATATTCGATCGCGACATGAAACGATTCATCGGAGAGGGCTGCAAACAGACCACCATACAGGGGGAAATATTCTTGCTGGGCAAACTGAGAGAGCACTTGCAGCGCCATTTGAAAGCAGCCGTCCGCCAGTACATCCTGGTCGAGTTCGTCAAATCGATTCGACAGTTGGCTCCACACTACCGCAAAGGACAGATAGGTTGAAATGGACAGCCGCTTCCCGGCTTTCATGTCATAGGGTTGGCGATCAAACCAGTGGATGAGCCCAATATTCAGGCGTTGCAGCACCAATGCCAGGGTGAGCCAATCGGCCAGACTCATCGGTGAGGCGATGCTTTCGTCTGTTACAGACTGATGCAGAGCCAGGTCGTGAAAGAGAGCTTTGAGTTGGGGGTGGGAAATCTTCTTCGCCCAACTCCCCCAAGGCCCCCGCTGCTCAGGAATGCCGCCAAAACCGAGCGATCGCTGATTCTGGTCAAAAATCCAGCTCACCAGGTCTCCTTCCAGTTGCTCCCACGTCTTCAACCCCTGATGCAATCCTGACGACAAGTCCATCAGTGAAGACACATCGGAGATGTCATCACTTTCTTCATCGGAGGCAGATTGATCGAGCCGTTGAGCTAGTTGGAGAATTTGGTCTCGATTCAGGGTTGGTTCTCTATTGGGATCCAGGGCTTGAAGAACCTGGATGAGGCGATCTTCAGGATCTGCCACAATCAAGGACTGTAGAACCTCATCGAGGGCGGTGTTGCTTTGATTTTCGTGCTGCCACCGTGACCATTCGGCTTGAATGGTCTTCAATGCTCGCTGTTTACGCTCAGCTTTGGCCTGCTTGAGTTCATCCTCAACCTTGAGCTGAGCCTGGATGTCATCAACGCGTTCCTGGAGGCACCGCTCGAAAATTTCTCCAGTGCCCACATCGATGCCGTCTTTCAGCATTCGATAGACCTGCTCTTTCGACCGAATTTGACCCTTCAGTGTCGTAGCGATGATGTGGTCAATTAATTCGAGGTAGCGATCGCGCATGACAACAGCAAACAACATCTGAAATATCTCCCCAGCCTATCAAAGGATGAGGAAATTCTGCACAAGAACGTTACCTTCTAAGAAGATTTTCCTATTGATTCCTACTGATTGTCTGGAACAGCACCCGGAGGAACGACTTGAAGGCGTCGGGTCAGGGCGGTGATTCCATCATCACGCACTAGAACAGCAGAAATCCAGCGATCGCCCACTTCTGCGGGAGCAACACCCACCTTAAACAATCCGCCAGCCGACAGTAAATCCAATGTAATGACCGATGAGTTGAGGTAGCCATTGACATCGACGGGCTCATCAAAGGCTGTTCCCAGGAGGAGGCGATCGCCCAGGGGTTCTAACACAATGGCATCGAAGCTAAAGGAAGAACCCACGCCCACTTGCTCAGCCAGGTTGACATCCACAACGGGTGGGGTTTCGCCCAGGGTGAGCTGGCTTTCTTCTGAGAGAATCGTTTGTTCGACCAGCAGCCCATTCTCAAAGCGCTGCTCAGACTCGACGGTTGCCCTTAACCGCCCCGAACGATTGCCGATGACATCCAGCCCACTTACGGTGGTGAGGGTCTGAACCGTCCATTCATCGCCGTCTTGCTCCCAGCCAATCAGGTCTGTCTGGTAGTTGAGAGCATCAAACCGATTCCAAAAGGCTTGGGTGGCTTCTTCGAGACTGTCGGAGTCCAGACCATCGGCATGCACAAAATCGTCGCTGACAAATTCCATCACCCGCTCGATGTCACGGGCATTGGCGGCTGCGTCAATCTCGTCTAGAAGTTGAGTTAACTCTTCTGGAGCCGTTGCAGGGGGCTGTAAATCCGCCCGTGCAGGATCGGCCCAGGCAAGGGCGATCGCCATTGCCACCACGTTCACACACATCAGTCCCTTCGCTAGCTCCCCGAACCAATTTGACCGAAGGGGACTCTGCTTTGAGTATCGGCATGAAGGCGAAGAATCAGAAAATTGGTGGGGGATAAATGGAGAGTTTGACATGCTGAGTGATAGGTTATTTAACGATAGATTCTAGTCAACGCGACACGATTTGTGTTTCGCTTCACCGATGCAAGAGGGTAAAACCAGTATGGTGAGCCATCCCCCTAAGAAACTTTTGATTGCCGCTAGCGGTACAGGAGGTCACCTGTTTCCGGCGATCGCCACCGCAGAAGCCCTTGATGACTTCCAGATTGAATGGCTGGGCGTAGCGAATCGGCTCGAAAACCAGCTTGTTCCCAAATCATATCCGCTCAACATCATCAATGTGGAAGGATTTCAATCCGGCTT
>JAYKJC010000160.1:0-4522 GCA_035285885.1 Leptolyngbyaceae cyanobacterium
CGTGAAACCGCAGGCCAATCTCTTGAATGGCACGAATCTCATCATCTAGCGTGCAGTCGTTGGGAAACAGGTAAAGATGGTCGCTGGCGGTGGTGCAGCCGGAAAGGATGAGTTCTGCGGCGGCCATCTGGGCACTGACGTAGACGCCTTCGGCGGTGAGGTTGGCCCACATGGGGTAGAGCGTTTTCAGCCAGGTGAAGAGGTCACCGTCTTGAGCGGCAGGAACCGCACGGGTCAGGGTTTGGTAGAAGTGGTGATGGGTGTTGACGAGTCCGGGGAGAAGAATGTGGCGATCGCCCAAATCTAAGATCTCATCGGCCTCTGACGGCAGTTCCTCGGTGCTGCCCACCTGCTCAATCACCTGGTCTCGAATAAAAACAGCACCGTGACGAATTTCCCGCCGTGCCGCATCCATCGTGACGAGCGTTTGACTATTTTTAATCAGCAGTGTGGACACGGCGTTGCCTCCTTTGAGCGCTGGATCAGTGCCATGCACCGACTGTAGAGATTGTTCGGGTTAGCTGCTGTTCTCCAGGCTACTGCACGATTTCGAATATTCTTCTCGCATCAGAATTTTGTCCTCACCCACGATTATCCCTGCTTCGTGAGTTTGCCGAATCCCCAAGCCAGTCCCGCACCAATGGCTTCTGCAAGGGTGCTGACCAGTCGATAGAACGCCACCGCTCCGAGCAACAGCCCAGAGGGAATGCTGCCGTCGAGCAGGGCTAGGGCCGTGGCCTCAAACACGCCAATGCCCCCCGGAGCACCAGGAACGACGAGTCCCAACATCCAGGCGATGCTAAAGGCACTGAGCAACGGCAGCACGTCACTCCAAGTAATGGAATGAAGCGCCATCACTGCACCGATAAATCCGGCTCCGCGTAGGGCGAGAAATATCAGTTCTCCGAGGAGGGGAAGGAGGGGGTATTTTTTGAGGATGGCGGGGGTGGGTGGAGGAGAGAGGGGAGGAGAGAGGGGAGGAGTGGAGGGAGATGGGGAGGAGGGAGATGGGGAGGAGGTGGGAGGAGTGGAAGGAGATGGGGAGGAGGGAGATGGGGAGGAGGTGGGGGTGAGTTTGCGTTTGGCGGCGGCGAGTTTTTGCAGAATGGGATTCATGACCCTGGGGTGAATGAGGGTCAGGCCGAGGCATAATCCGATAAGCTGGAGGGCGATGTTGATGCGCTGGTTGCTGGCAAAGGCGACGATGAGGGCGGCGATCGCCATCAGCAACGGTTCCATCACGACACTCACGGCAGCACCCTCCAGGGGCACCCCAACGGATTTGGCCGCCATGACTCGACCGTAGAAATGCCACACATTGCCGGGTAAGTATTTCGCCACATTGGTTTTGAGATAGGCTGAAATGCTCCAGGCTCCCAACGCGTCATAGCCCAGTTCTTCAAGAATCCAGCCCCAGACCCATCCGGCCCAGACGTGCGCCAGAAGGGTGATGAGAAGGGCGATCGCCAACAGTGCCCACCCACTGCCATCAATGCGAATGGCCGCAACCTCTTGCCAGTGGAGCCGGAGGGTATGCAGCAGAAAAAACAGCGTGCCCCCCAGAATGACCCACCGGAGGTAGGGTTTGAGTCGAGAAACCAGGGGGGCGATCGCCCTCCGCATTGAAGCGATGACAGCTAGCATCTACAATCACCCATCAGCCAAAGTTAGACGAGAACATCCCTACACTACAGTACTTGGCCAACATCCATGGCGTGATCAAAATGGTTTCAAGAATTCTTTCTAAAAGAATCGTATAAATCTTGCCGAATGTCGTTGATTTAGATGAGGATATGATCTCCAGACGGATCATTTATGGAGAGGTGTTCCATGCTGCGAATGCTCACAAAAGCAGACTATCTCTTGAGAGAAACCTTCCTTGGCCTACAGCGAGGGGGATGGATGAATTGGGCGGCCATCAGTACGGTGACGGTTCTCCTCTTTTTGTTTGGAACGAGTTTGCAAGCCTCCTGGCAGTTGGAGCATCTCCTACAGCAATTTGGCAGCCAGCTCGAAGTGTCGGTCTATTTAGAGCCAAACGTCAGTGCGACAGAATTGCAGCCTGCGATTGAAAAACTTGAGAATGTGACAGCGGTGCGCCCCGTGTCAAAAGAAGAAGCCTGGGCGGATCTGGTGAGAGACATGGGCATTTCTGACATTGCGGGAGCCACGCAGCAGTTGAATGGAAACCCGCTGGTGGATGAGTTGAAGGTAAAGGCCGCGAATTCTGAAGTGGTTCCCACCCTCGCTGATGATATTCGAGGGATCTCAGGGGTTGATGATGTGCAGTATGTGAGTGAGGCCGTGCAGCGCATTACACAGCTAAATAAGGGACTGAACTGGGTGAGTTTGACGATTACGACGGTGCTTTCGTTGACGGCGATCGCCGTGATCACTACCACCATTCGTCTCATCGTAATGGCGAGGCGGAGAGAGATCGAGGTGATGCAGTTGGTGGGCGCGACCTCCATGTGGATTTATTTTCCGTTCATTCTGCAGGGCATCACCTTTGGGGTTGTCGGCGCACTCATCGCCTGGGCACTGATTGCCTCGATTCAAGAATTTTTGGGTCAGGTGCTGAGCCAACAGCCCGATTTCATCCAATTTCTGGCCGATGGCTTGAAGTTGAGCCCAATTAAGTCTTTGATGCTGCCCCTGGCACTTCTGGGACTGGGGAGTTCTGTGGGACTAATGGGCAGTTTGTTTGCGGTTCGTCGCACCGCTACCCACTAATCGTGGACGAAAAATAGGCAGACGTGCGGGCGCAGCCTGCACGTCTGCCTATTTTTGGAGTCATTGTAAATTCGCTTACTGGCGACCCATCACCTGAACCAGCCAGAGAGAAATGGCAATGCCGATGAAATGGGCCAGCGCGATGTTGATGTTTGCCTGCACGACCCAAATATCAAGCGGCTGAATGGCTTGAGTAATGTTTTCAAAAAAGGCTCGGCCCTGGGGTTGAGAGAGTGCCTTGGCGACCAGAGACCCGATGAGCGCTTCGCCCCCTAAGAGGGTGAGTAGCATGCCCACCAGGTTGATGATGAGGCCGAGTCGTAAGGTTTGAATGACGTCTCCGGGCTTTGGGCGATCGCGCCCATCAATGGCTCGGAGCTTGCGCGCCAACCGAGTGTATCGAAACGCCCAATAGACTCCAGCATATAGCCCCAACAGTCCTAAAATCGCCAGAAACAGTCCTGCTCCAGCTCCTGGATTATCTCGTGGCCCCTGCTGACCAGTAGTTTGAAAACCAATAACCACAGACGAAAAGACTAACACCAGCGTTGATACAACTGCGAGCACAGCTTGCGCCCAAAAGCTCACCCACCCAAACAGGCGAAATGCGCCGGAGATACGGCGTAGGGCGGGTGGTAGTCGATCAGAGTCACGATCCAGCATAGGAGGTTGAGGATAAGCAAATTAACGAATGTGAATGGCATAGCTAAGTCGCACATATCGTCTCAAACCCATGCCTCACATTCAAAAGCTTATATCGTTTCACGGGGTTCTGTGTGTTCCTGTACAAGGTTCAGTCAAGATGAGGGGATGAGGCTTGGTCAACCGCACGAGCCTTGCGTGCCTCAAACCGTCGAACCCAGATAGCAATAAAACTTAAGCTGATCAGCCCCAAGCCGCCTGCGAGGGGATTTTGGTCGATGCCCACCCAAAGCTCAGGTGCGGTGTCGCTGATGGTGGCGAGTTGTCCGACTTGAATCAAGTAATAGGCCCAGACTAGCCCTCCATGAAGACCGATGGAGAGCCCCAGTAAGCCGTGGCGCGATCGCCGTGCCCACACCAAAATCAGACCCAGGAGAACCAGTCCTGGAAACTGAGGAAAGGTTCGAATCACCTCTTCAATGGGCTTGATGAAATGGGCGATCGCAAACAATAAGCTACTCACCCACAGGCTTGCTACAGGAGAATAATCCTTGTCTAGCTCCGTCAGCAGCCACCCTCGAAACAGCAGTTCTTCGCCAATGGCAACGGCGATCGCCACCAGCAACCCTTCTAGGAGAATCGTACCCAGCTTCAAAAGAGAGATGTCTTCTGCCAATTGCCACGACAGCCAGCCAAGCAGCCCCTCGACCCCAAACAACAGGATCAGGCTACCGCTGCCCACGCTCCAGCCCAGCAGCAGCGCTGCCCCATTTTGTCGAGTCAGTTGACCGCCATAGGAGACAAGGCCGATGGGATGCCCGTAAATCAATCGGTTCCAGTAGAACAGCACTCCGAGAAACGAGATCAAGACCGCTACGACCAGCCCGGTTCCCCGATGCTCAGGAGATGAGATTCCAAGAGAAACGACTAAGGCCAATGGCGTCCAGGCGATCGCCAAAAGTCCAATAAACGCAACAAACCGGACTGGAAAGCTTTGGTACCCAACCCTTCTGAGTCGTGAATGGACGCTTTTCAACCCTTCTTCTCCCGTGACAAATATGGTGATGGTGAACCATTAAAGAATAGCTTGGCAGCCAGACGTTGCCTGCCCACCAAACTATCTTCAACATCAACTACAACCACAAAT
>JAYKJC010000161.1:0-6996 GCA_035285885.1 Leptolyngbyaceae cyanobacterium
CGTACGTATCAAAGGTTCCGTTATGGAAGCCAAACCAGAGGGGGGTTAGAAAGGTGCCATTGTCGGGAGACAAATTTTCAATGCTGATCGTAACTTGATTAATCGCCATGGTGTATCGTCCTTTTTACTGGGTGGGCTATTAGAGTAAGAGTTCTTTCACAAATTCTTGAATTCTTACTTTTGACGAGAAGACATATTCAACGATGAGTTTCGAACTAGCAAATGCCCGTCACTCCAGAGGAAAGCCTGACTCGACTCTCCTTGTCTTACAGCGCTATGCGCGTTCGTTAAGTACAGTTGTGTGGGGCGCAGTGCGCCCCACACAACTGTTTTTGACTTGACTGTCGAGTTGAATGTCTCTATTTAGAAGGTAAGCGAGAAGCCTCCGTTGAAGCGTGAGGCGAAAGCCCTGGGTGATCTGGGTCTTGAGTCCATAATTCCGCGTAGGACTATGGACCTATGCGAGTTAGGTCTAAGGTCGCGTCTTGGTCGCGTCTTGGTGGAAAGGGACAATACGCTGTTCTTTACTTAAGCCACAAACCTCTTACGTAGATAGCTACTCAGGCCATCCACCAGCGTAACCATGACTAAAACGACAATCAGTAAGCCCGATACCTGCTGATATTTCAGCACCCGCAATGCACTAATGATTTCTAGCCCAATGCCTCCGGCTCCGACGGCTCCCAGCACCATTGAAGCGCGAAAGTTATATTCCCAGCGGTAAAACATCACATCGGCCATCTGAGGAAAGACTTGAGGAAAAATGCTGTGGACAATCACCTGGGCTTCGGTTGCGCCAACCGAGCGAGCGGCTTCGACGGGAGCCTGATCCGTTAGCTCAATCGATTCGGCAAAAAACTTACCGACCATGCCGACAGAATGGAGTCCTAACGCGAGGGTTCCGGGGAGTTTGCCAAATCCCACAGCCGCCACCAAAATCATCCCCAAAATCAGTTCAGGAATAGCGCGGGTGATGTTGAGAATCGTCCGGGAAACATAGAACAGGAGGGGATGGGGCGTTGTGTTTTGGGCGGCAAGAAGACATAGGGGAATGGACAGGCCAAAGGCGATCGCCGTACCTGCCACGCTCATCGCCAGAGTATCGATAATCGGCGTAATCCACTGGGGAAAGCGACTGAAATCGGGGGGAAACATCTCGCCCAGTAGTTTGGCGATCGCCGGAATCCCATCTGCCAGGCGATCGCCATCCAGTAACCCGACACCCACAAAGCTGACACAAATAATCCCACCAAGTACCAGCACTTGAATCAGGTGTCGAACCCATCCACGCTTGTATTGTCGGAGCACACTATCGAAGGAATCGTGAGTGTTAGTCATTGTTGAATGCCAGATTAACGCTAGATAAGGTCAGCCAAGGTAAGGTAAAATAAGCGACTAGCAGGGACGCACCCCTCCGCACCCCTGCATCCATGCCGTGGACTTATTGAACAAACTCACCCAGGTCAAGCCCCAAGACTTCACCCGCCTTTCGAATGCCGTCATAGTCCGTGTCACTCATCTCAGCAAATCCATCGGCTTTGAAGGGGCCTAAAATATCCTCGTCACTCAAGTTCAAGAAAGCGGCACGAATGTCATTTTTGAGTTCGGGGTCTAAATCAGCCCGCATCGTCCAGGGATATTGGGGAATGGGTTCTGACTCGGCGATGACAACGACCTGATTGGGGTCAATGGTGCCTTCTCTCACTAGAGAATCGAAGATGGGACGGCTGAGTCCTCCCGCCTGGGCGTTGCCATTCTGCACCGCAAGAGCCACTGCGTCATGGGCACCCAAAAACACGGCTTCGTAATTCTCTCCAGACTTTAAGCCCGCTTCCGCCAGAGTCAGCTCTGGGAACAGTCGGCTAGAGGTGGAGGCGGGGTCGCCAAACGCCACGGTCGTCCCCTGGATATCCGCAAGCTCATCAATTCCAGCGTCTGCATTACCGATGATGATAGAGGTGTAGGTAGTTGATCCATCGGTGAGGCGAGCAGCAAAGGGTTCAATATCACTCTTGGTTTTCGCCAGAACATAGGACAGGGGACCAAAGTAAGCCAAGTCCAGGCGTCCATTACTGGCAGCCTCAATCATCGATGAATAATCCGTGGTGACGACCAGCTCAATTTCCTTATCCAGCGTCTCGCTCAAATAGCTGGCTAACCCCTCATTATCTTGAATGATGGTTGCCGCATCTTCGTCGGGTAACAATGCCACCACCAGCTTGGAGGGGTTTGATGTTTCCGCTGCGTCACCCCCTGTGGATTCTGTGCCGCTGCATCCAGTTAATGCAACCATTCCCCACAAGATCACCCCTGCCATTCCTTGCCTTAGACCTAAGCTCACCATAATCATTCACTCCTTAATGAATAGAACATCGAGAGATAGCGCTATGCGCGTTGGTTAAGTACAGATGTATGGGGCGGGCTGCGCCCCACACACCCCTGTTTTTGTGCTTAACGCGGTTGCAAACCGCGATAAAACGTCAAGAATATAAACATACACCTTCACATCGCGCTATGCGTATTGGCTAAGGGGTAGGAATGCGACACAGAGTAAATTTCTTCTAAATCACGAGAGTTCAAGGCAGACGGGGGGGCATCAAAAATGACCCGACCGTGAGCTAAGCCAATGATGCGATCGCCATATTCTTTCGCAAAGTCCACTTGATGCAGGCTGAGCAGTGCAGCAATCCCATCAGTTTTGCAAATCGTCCGCAGCAGCGACAGCACCGTATGGGCACTCGCCGGATCGAGACTGGCAATGGGCTCATCGGCTAACATCAGTTGAGGGCGCTGAGCCAGGGCACGGGCAATGCCTACCCGCTGCTTTTGTCCGCCGCTCAGCGACTTAACGGGAGTCAATGCTTTATCGATCAACCCCACCCGCTCTAAACAATCAAGGGCGATGCGCTGATCGGCCTCTGGCAAAGGCATCAGGCTTCTCCAAAAAGAATAATAGGCCAATCGTCCCATCAGCACGTTCTGAAGGGCAGAATGACGCTCAATCAGCTGGTGCTGCTGGAAAATCATTCCCGTTTGTTTGCGGTGCGATCGCACGATTCTAGAATGAGCCAAATCACCCAGTCCATCGACAATGACGCGTCCGTGGGTGGGACGATTGAGATAGTTAATCGTTCGCAGCAGCGTTGACTTTCCGGCTCCAGACGCACCCAGCACCACCGCAAACTCCCCCCGGTTTAATTGCAGCGATACAGCATCCAGTGCAGAAACTCCGTTGGGGTAGGTGACGCTAACCTGTTCTAGCTTGACAATCGCAGCTTGATCCATGGGCTTATCAATGGATGACTGATGAGTGAGTGATTTCAGACGCCAACTTCAGACGCTAAAAGCTTAACGCATAAGAGCAAATTAAACGTTAAGACACGAATTTAAGGCATGAACCAGCAGAAAATTTTTCATATGAAAGGCAGGCCATAGACAAGCTACCCTAAGGCAGTACGGCATTCAATTTCAAGAACACCAGGGTGGGGCGATCGCCATGCCATCTTTTCAAGCGCATCCTGAACGATCTATCAGACGGATTGGAATTATCGTAGGGGCGATCGCCCTTGGCTATCTCTTACTCTGTGTCCTGCTGTGGCGTTTTCAGACGCGGCTGATGTTCTTTCCTTCTCCCCATCTGGATGCAACCCCTGCTGAGGTCGGCCTGACCTATACCGATGTATGGCTTCCCAGTGGCGGTGGCACCGTCCATGGCTGGTGGATTCCGCCCGAGGCAGGCCGTACAAACGCACCCGTTGTGCTTTACCTGCACGGCAATGGCAGCAATCTGGGCGATCTGGTGAACCGTGCCCAGCGATTTCATCAGTGGGGCTATGGCTCATTTCTGATTGATTATCGAGGGTATGGACGCAGTTCTGGCCCGTTTCCCAACGAGCAGCGGGTGTATGAAGATGCAGAGGCCGCATGGCAATACGTGACGCAACAGCGGCAGATGCCCGCCCAGAACATCGTGCTGCATGGCCGTTCCCTTGGCGGGGCGATCGCCCTCTACCTCGCAAGTCGGCACCCGGAGGTGATGGGCGTCATTGTGGAAAGCTCGTTTACGTCCATGAAAGCGATGGTGACTGACCAATTTTGGTTTCTGTGGGTTCCAGTCGATCGCTTGCTGCACCAGATTTTTGATTCGTTGAGTATCGTGCGATCGCTCCCGGTTCCCCTTCTGTTCATCCACGGTACAGCCGATCGAGTCGTACCCCCGGTCATGAGCCAAACCTTGTATGACGCCGCCCGCGCTCCCAAATTTCTTCTGTGGGTTGAGGGCGCAGGCCACACCAACGTGCCCCAAAAAGGAGGCGTCCGCTACGCCGAGGCCATCATTCGGTTTGTGGAGCGGTATGCTAATTGAGCACTGATTCCCGCAATTCACGCACGATGATTCAACCTGTGACTCAAAAAACGATTCACATTCGACTCTGGGTGACGATTGTCGCCATTCTTGTGGGTCTGGGCGTTGTGTTTCGTGTGGCGAATCTGGGAGAGCCCGTGTATTGGGTGGATGAGGTCGCCACCTCCATGCGAGTGTCGGGCTATACTCAGGCCGAGGTCGTTCAACGGTTCGCCACGGGAGAACCATTGACCCCGGCAGAAGTCCTTGAAGTGCAGCAGATTCGGGGCGATCGCCCCCGTTCAGATTTGATTCGAGTCTTCACCCAAAGCCCAGAACATGCACCGCTCTATTTTATCCTCATGCGGTTTTGGGCGGAAATCTTTGGCACCTCAGTCATCGCCATGCGGAGTTTTTCGGTGGTGCTGAGCCTCCTGGCCTTACCTGCGATTTTTGCCTTGTCGCGCACGCTCTTTCAGAATCCTACGAACACCAAAGAAAAGAGGATCGGCGTTGATGATTTTAACCGTAGGGGCATGGCAATGCCATGCCCCTACGACGATCAACCAATAGCGTTGCCGTGCCCTTACAAAGATGTGGATACCGATGGGACGATCATTAGCTGGACAGCCCTGGGGCTACTGGCCATCTCTCCTTACTTTGTATCCTATGCCCAGGAAGCGCGTCCCTATAGCCTTTGGGTATTGCTATTGCTGCTAGAGAATCAGATGTTGTGGCGATCGCTCCACTCCAATCGTATCCAGATATGGGTCAGCTATGGCCTGGCGCTGATCCTCACCCTCTACACCTCTTTACTTACCGTGCCTATCGTTGCAGGTCAAGCGCTGATGGTGATGCTGTTACATCCGCACCGACGACGGTCTTACCTTGCCGCAACCGTCCTTGCTGGAATCGCTTTTCTGCCCTGGTGCTGGATTGTGATCCAGCAGTGGCAAACCTTACAGGAGAATACCGCATGGACACAGGTCTCCATGCCGCTCTGGGCACTCCTTGGCGTCATGATTTATAGCGTTGCCGTCCTTTTCTTCGACGTTCCGGTAGCGGCTGGAATACCTGTCATTCTGGGACTACAGATTCTGATGGCGATCGCCACGCTCGCCCTGATCAGCTATGGAATTCTCTATCTGCTCCGTCGCACCCCAAAAACGGTAGGGCTATTTATCTTCACCCACATCATCACCGTTCCAGCCGTACTCGTCATCCTCGATCTGATTCGCAACGGACAATCTGCCGCGACTCCCCGGTACCTGATTCCGACCCAACTGGGCATTCTCCTTGCCATGGCCTACCTGCTGAGCAAACGCCTCTTTCCGCCCTCTCGCCGCTGGCGATTTATCACAGCAGTAGTGCTTTCGATCAGCTTACTTTCCTGCCTGATTGGAGTGTCCCACACCTCTACCTACCAAAAAAGCCGAAATCTCAGCAATCCCGCCATTGTGGCCTTGGTGAATCAGGAGCGATCGCCCCATCTCATCGCAGAAGCCGATCAGCTTCAAGACATCATTTCCCTCAGCTATGCCCTTAACCCAGATACCCGCATCTACGTCCTCCCCCCCGTCTTGCCCCCAGAAGAGTGGTTCACGACACTTGACCCGACGGAGCATTCCACCTTTGTGTTCAATCCCTCAGCATCCCTAACGAACACAATTCAACGTAGTGAACTAGGTCAGCTTCAGGAGGTGTATCAGCCCCAAAAACTGATTGAGGGCGAATTGGGGCTAACTCTCTGGAAAATCGATGGAACGGAAGACTAGCCATCCCCGATCGCTCGTCATATCACAAATCACTTATGTCACAAACCACTTAGTAAAGCGATAGCCATCAGTAAAATAATGATACAGTACAGGAGTTCGTGTGAGCCATGCATACGCGAGGTCGAACGATGTGGTTGACAGCCCAAGAACTAGAAAAACAGATGCCCGATGCGACTCAGTTATTGAGTGATGAGCCGGAAATGGAGAGTTCTCTGCACTATGTTCAACTGGCTCTGCTGGTCGCTTGTTTAGAACGGTTGTGGGGCAATCGCACAGACTTCTTCATTGGAGCCACTCTAACCATCTACTTCAGTCGGCAGCAGCTCAAAAATCGGGACTTCCGTGGGCCAGACTTTTTCCTCGTCAAAAACACCGAGCGGCGTCCCCGAAATTCCTGGGTCGTGTGGGAAGAAGACGGCCAGTACCCCAACCTCATCATCGAGCTACTGTCGAATTCCACCTCATCCGTTGACAAAGGGCTGAAGAAAACCCTGTACAGCGAACGCTTCGGCACACCCGAATACTTCTGGTTCTCACCAGAAACGCTGGAATTTGAAGGGTTCCGCCTCAGCGGCAAAACCTATGCTGCGATTCCCCCAACAGAACAGGGGTGGCGCTGGTCTGAAGAACTGGAACTCTACCTGGGTATCCACAATCAGCAACTGCGATACTTTGACCCTGAGGGTCAGCTTATTCCGACGCCCGATGAGGCAGCGGATTTGGCGGTTCAACAGGCAGAGCTAGAGTCCCAGCGGGCAGAGCTAGAGTCACAGCGGGCAGAGCTAGAGTCCCAACTTGCGGAGCGCTTGGCCGAACGGCTCCGATCCCTTGGCATTGATCCTGATGAAATTTAGTCCCTTTATGGCTTGAAGAATT
>JAYKJC010000162.1:0-3316 GCA_035285885.1 Leptolyngbyaceae cyanobacterium
ACGGATTCACCGATGCCTTGGCCGACTTCCTGCTCATTTTGGTAAATCCAGGCAGCATCAATATGGCGATATCCCACCCGCAGCGCTTCTTTAACCGCCCGACAGACGTCCCCCTTGCTTGATTTCCAGGTTCCTAGCCCAATTGCCGGAATCGAATGACCGTCGTTCAATTCAAATGTTTTCATGGGTATTGGTTGCCCTCATCACTGCTACGGTAAAACCATTGCTACGGTAAAACCCCAGTGAATTGAACCACATCCACTCTAGAGATATCAATCTCTATGGGTAGAGGGTTGATATCCATTGCGCTCTATTATCCTCTGCATGAAGCATCAAACCAGGGACGTGGACGCGACGTGTCCTATGGACGTGGACAACATCCGTAGGCATCGCGCGATGTCAATTTAAGGCGCGATATTCGTTTAAATTTTGACCATTTAAGTTTTGACCTTGAATTTGATCAGCACTTGATTTTTGCTGATTGGGCTGTATCCCTGAGGAGGATATTGATCAATGTGTCGCACGATCATCACTGGAGGTTCGACTCGACAGGTAAAAAACTCAACGACCACCTTTCCGTCGGCCAGCGTGCGAAAGCTAGGACGCAGGGATTGCGGATAATCCTTTTTCCAGTGGGGCTGAATAGCAGACGGAACGGCCTCAATCAAACGATGATGCGTCCAATTTTGAAATGAGCCTTTGGCCCCAAACTCCAGTAGTTCTCGTCGGAAAATAGAGGCAATAAAGAATGAGACAGGAGAGCGATCGCCCTCAATGGCACCCATAACATCAGCCAGTGCCCCCGCAGGATAGGGTGGCTTTTTGACCCCATCTGCCGCTTGAAGCGCACGTTCCAAATCCTCTGTGGTACAACATGCTTCTGGAATGGCCCAAACGATTCCTTTTCCGTCGGCATCTTTTTGAAATGTAAACGCCACCAATCGGAACTTAGGCTTCAGGCTCAGCCCCGGAAACTTAAATAAAACATCGGCAGGATTCGCCCCACTGATCGCCCAGGCTCCTCCATCGGGAACATCGGACGGCTCCATATCAAAGTCCGAAACCCCACCCATGCTAAAAATGCCACTTAAGGCTCCTAGAGAATCGGGTTCTGGCACATCTGCATCGTCATCTAAAAAAAACTGAGACGACAGAGATTCAACCTCTTCAGCTTTTTGAAAATTTTTTCTGATGTATTGCCTAACTTTGCGCAGAGGGGCAATAGAGAAGTTTTGCATAATTAAATCTTATCCGTAAGCAGACGGTTCGCAATACCGATACAGTCTGCACATTGTTGGAACACTTCAGGTCACATCTGTGTGGCTTATTCAACGCTTTGTTAAGACTCCTTGTTCAGGCGTCGCAATCGCATCAATCTCACCGATGCCGATCCTAGCCGTGCAACATCCAACGAATATCGATGGATAAAGGGGAGCAATTTAACGATATACTTCAGCGCTGGCCTGTAAGAGTCCGGATAAAGCAGTCATGACATCAGGTATGCTCTACTTTTGGCTGTGCATCCTGTTTTTTCCTCGGCACCACAAAACATGATAGTCCTGCTTGCTTGACCAAAAATCTTTCATCGAGCGAATCCAGACTGATGAGACATGAAGTTGGGCTAGGCACCTTTATCTACAGAATTCCCAGGAGATGCAGACAACTCTTCATCCGTCATTTCATCTAACCACGACTTACGCAAATCTTCCTCGTCTAGCACATTTTGGGTAAGGGCTGTTAGGCTGTGCCCGCCATTCCCCATCATTTACGCAGCAAAAATGCGTAAGTCTGACTGTCGTTCGTTGACTCGTCATCGTCCATTGCCCGGCAAACTTCCATTCTGAGAAGAAGAAGCCTCAATGTTTGAAGTGTCCTGAGTGTATCCAGGTACAGAGGAGTCCGGAGTATCTGATGGACTGTCAGCAGGCTCAGTCAAGATGATGCGGGCTTGGCCTGGCTCGATTCGATGACTCTGCTGGCGAGCGGCTGATGTTGCCTGATAGGGGTCAAAGTATTGCTCAAATTCCTCGCGCACTTGATCAACGCGGGCTCGTGTTTTTCCAACTTCTGCTTCCAGGAGATCAACTTTAGCTTGCTGCTCAAGGTTGTAAACCACCAATCGCACGAGACCGATAGAAGCGGCGATCGCCAATGTGAGGTTTACGGCAACAGCCGCGTACGACTCCATCTGAAATAATCGGCGTTTTGTTTGATAGCGTTCTCTCGATGAAGGCATCAAAATACCATCCTTAGCGTCGCTAGATTGACGGAGCACAATCCGTTCTTAATTCATCATGACACGATGCTATAGAAAGAGAGCGCGAGTACTCGCGCTCTCTTTCTACTAAAACGTTTCTCTTAAACGATCGACTAAGGAATAACCGACCCATGATCAACGTTCGAAGCAAACGACTGGCAGGGCACCGCTAATATAGTCGGTTGGGTTAAGCCACAGCAAACCCAACACGAGGACAGCGTTGTTGGATTTCACAACCTTAACCCAACCGACTCGATCCACTCTAGCGATGCTGTGCCGCTACTTATAAAGCTCAGTGCCCAGACGAAGTGCAAGGAAACCAGGAATCAGAGCAAGGACAAGGGCAAGATAAACTTCAGCTGCTGGCATTGGTTTTAACTCCTATGTTCAAAAACGGTATGACTGATATCAAAATAACTGTTAACAAAATGACTGTTAACACTACTGTTAATGCACGTTTAACAGTAATGCATGTTTAACTGTGCTGCCCGAAGTTAGCCAACTCGTTTATGCCTCTCAGCACTTACATGAATTTACGCCTTTGGGTGCAACGTCAAAACATGCTACTCTCCAACACTTTGGAATAAATCGGCCCCTTTGTGACAAAAGTCGTTACAGAGTTTAATACAAGAGCCTTTAGAGCACCGGAATCAAAGACGTTCAAATAAGCTTACTGATATACCAGCAAGCAATTCTAAATGATTTTCTTTTCTTGCAGTGGTACACTAGTTCTTGACTAATATTCTTAGCACTCAGTCAGGCGATCGCAGTGCGATCTTGGCTAGGGTACATAATTTTCTGGGAAAACTTCTTGGGAAAATTGCTTGGGAAATCCAGCGAAGCGTGGCTTTCCCAAGCAATATTGGTTCTAAGTAGGTGGGTGTTATTAAACTTTATGATGGTTTAGGTTGCGGTTGAGGAGCGAAACCCAACGTCAGCATGAGTTACGCTATCGCTAACCCATGCTACTGGAGCGACATAGCCAAAATGGTGAGATAGCGTAGGTTGGTGTTGAACGAAGTGAAACCCAACGCCAGCAATGGTTTTGTTGGGTTACGC
>JAYKJC010000163.1:0-5112 GCA_035285885.1 Leptolyngbyaceae cyanobacterium
AGTAATGCGCGTAGCGCGATTGATGCACTTAAGTCTTCATGGGACGACATGGAATAGAGAGACCTGTGAAACCTGCACAGGACTGCATCAGCAGATGCAGTGACAGTGACTGTAATGGGGATGGTACGGAGTCCAGGCGGGCTGTAGCACTGTCACCCCCGGCTGTAGCATTATGGGCTGCGGAGCCGCTGAATGAACAACCATGACTGTGTGCTGAGACAATGGAGATACAAACGTGGTGGATTGGGAGACCGTGGATTGAGCCACTGTCGATTGAGCCACCGTCGATTGGGACACCGTTTGCGGTGTCGATGCCGAAACCGTGACCGTTTGCTGGGGCATGGACTGCGGGTGGGGGACTGAATGAGTCACAGTCACAGCGGGCTGTGGCATCGGAGGTTGCAGAGGTGAATGCAAGACGGTTACAACTTGCTGGGGATGCGCTGCCCCAGGCGGAAACACGGTGACGGTTGAGTAAGATTCAGTTATAGTCATATCGAGGATAGAAGTAGATTTACACTGAAAGCAAGTTGGTTTTTTGAACCAATTGTGCCTGTCAGCTATCCTAATTAACGGATGTTTACGGATACGGTTCTGAAATTGTTTCAGAAACACTAAGAAACGTTTAACAGAAAAACTTAATATTTGCTGGAAAGAAGACAGATTGCATTATTCAACGACTCAGATTTAAAGCTTGTTTGTTTCAGGAAAAAATTTTAGTCACTAATTTTTCACATCCATTTTCCCAACTACTTTCCTTGGGATCTTTCTATGAAATTGTGGAAAACTAGCCGGGAAAGCTCTAGGTGACGGGCGTGACAATCAAATTCTTAAATCCCGGCGAGAGGAGCAGCAGGTTCAGCCCGCCGCCCCTCTCCCTGAAGCTACCGATGCTAGAACTATACCTCGCGCCCTGAACAAGCGTACTTAACGAACGCGAATAGCTCTGTGTTATAGAGAAAAGTTGTTGCGAGCACTCAAGTCTGTTGCCGACACATCCAGAACCGAAAGTAGAGTTTTTGCTGATTGCCCTCCCTTTGTTCCATCGACATCAATTTGTACTCGACTGCTGCCATTTCTTAAGGTTTCGATTTCTAAATATCCCTTCTGTATGGCTTGTCGATATCCTCTGACATCAATGTCATAGCGGTTGAATAAACGAGTAAGAACAATTTCATCACGTCCTACTTCAAAATCCAGGATGCGATCGCCTCGATCTTTCATGTGTCTATAGACAAATTGGTCATTCCCCTCAAGTGCTGATAAACGGTCAGCTTTTCTTCCCCCAATAATAATGTCGTCAGCGTCAGTACCCATGAGAATGTCACGCCCTTTCGTTCCTACAACCCGTGTCGGCGTCAGAGATGTGAGAGGACGACGAGGCTTGTCTATAGGAGGATCAGCAGTTTCGTCTGTTAGAGGATCGATTTCATTCTCGGAGGGTTGTTGAGAATTTGGCTCTGTTTGAGAGGGGGCAGGAACCCGTGACGAAATCAAAATGTTGTCAATCCCGACGACTCCATTGCTTGAGGTGGAGAACTGGCCATGACTGAAGCGAATTGAACGAAGATCTTCAGAGTCTCTAAATGAGCCGCGATGGATTAACGTTTCATCCAAAAAGATAGACCACTCATCGGTGCTTAAATCCACATCAATATTGATATCGAGAACCTGATTGGTTTGGTAAGAACCAATGACCTGATTCACCGCATATCCAGCTTCGAGAGGCTGAAAAATACTGATACTTCCATCTGATTCAAAGTAAAGATTTTGAACGGTTGGGGTATCAAAGAAAACCGTCAGTTCTCCTGCGCTATTTTGAACCAGCAGATCAAACGACAAGGAATAGTTATCGTAGCCCTGTTGCATATCAAAGCGAATTTGATCGTATCCAGAAGGATCTCTGAGCACCAGAGGTTGGGTTTTCAAGTCCCCCAGGGATGGTTCAACGGTAGGGGTTCCAAAGACAATTCGTGAAGGGGTCGAACTGTCTACTCCGAAGGTCGGAGCAGTGCCGACGTCATCGGTATCAAAATCAACATCATAGTGAATCACTCTGGAAGGGTCAGGGATGGGGTCGGGTTGGGATGTGATCAGGATATTGTCTACCCCGACTACTCCATCAGTTGTTTCAGAAAGTTGTCCATGACTCAAGCGAATGGAACGTAAGTCTTGGGAATCCCGGAACTGCCCAGTATGAATTAGCGTGGTATCTAGAAAAATCGACCACTCACTTTCGTCAAGGTCAACGTCAACCTTAAGGGCAGACACCCGTCCTTCTTCATAGGTGCCAATCACCTTGTTGACCGATGACCCGGATGACAGGGGCTGAAAGATGCGAATGCTACCGCCTTGATGGAAGTGAATCGTTTGGACGGTTGGTGTGTCAAAAATAACTCGAAATTCACCTGAATCGTCTTGAACTAAGACATCAAACTGTAGGGAATAGTTGTCAAAACCTCGATCTAAAGAAAACTCAATCTGATCGTAGATGGCTTGATCACGAAAAACGAGGGGTTGAGTATTCAGGAGACTTAATGCTGCTTCAACCGTTGGATGACCGAAAACAATTTGAGACGGGGTAAATGGACCTTGATCAATGGCTGGTTGGGTTCCGATGTCATCAGTGTTGAAGTCAACAGCGTAGTGAGTAACAACGGGATGAGTGGAAACTGGGAAAGAAACTGTCTGGAATGTAGCGGGTACAGAGATCAAATTAGATTCTCTTGGGGCTAATACGTTCATGGAAACCTCGGGAGCTCGTATACGATTACAAAACTATTTCTCGGTAATGCCCCTGAAGGTTGGGTTATGTTTTGGTTATACTTTGACCATTCTCGCTTTCAATCGATTCCGTATTTTCGATATAAATTCTTTACCGAAACTGTTGAGTCTATTAAATAGGCGTAAATAAGAGACGCAAATAAGAATTGAATGCTGTTCAATATTTCTCTTCAGAAGAGTCTTTTCCGGGAGTTTTTGGTTTCTCATATCCCTGGGTTAAATGGGCGGATGAGTTAACCCGTGTGGAGTCCACTCGTCGGGAGAATTCTACAAAAATATTCGGTGAATTATTATTTTTTCGATGCGGGACAGTGTCAGGTTTTATTGAAAATATCAAGTTTTAATAACGGCAGATCTGTCGAAATCCTTAAGGCATGGCAGGATTTCGGGTTATTCATACGAGAATCCCTGCATAGGACAGAAACAGAAGAGTTCGCTAGGCATGTTCGTTGAAGTTCTGACACTTTTGTCGGCAGCATAATTTACGCTTTTATGTGCCGACCTTTTACGTGTCTATGCTGACTCGCTTGATTGATCTATGTAGTGCTGGGTTTCACGAATGACTATTCATTTCCCAAAAGAGCAGGGTTTATATCATCCGCAATTTGAACACGATGCCTGCGGGGTCGGTTTTGTGGTCCAAATGAAAGGACAGCAATCCCACGACATCGTTGAACAGGCGCTTACTATTCTGAAGAATTTGGATCATCGGGGTGCAGTGGGGGCTGAGCCCAACACTGGGGACGGTGCGGGTATTTTGATGCAGATTCCCCATCGCTTTATGAGAAAGGTTGCGGAAGCCAATGGAATCACGTTGCCGGAGCCGGGGCATTACGGGGTCGGCATGGTTTTTGGATCTCCGGATGCGGCTGAGCGAGAAGCGGCTCGTCGTGCTTTTGAAGAGGTGGTTGAGGCGGAAGGGCAGTCGGTGTTGGGATGGCGAGATGTTCCCACGGACAATTCCTCTTTGGGTAAAACTGCACGGGCTAGCGAGCCCTTTATGCAACAGGTGTTTATTGGGCGATCGCCCCACATTCCTGATGAATTGGCTTTTGAGCGGAAGCTCTACATCATCCGCAAGTTGGCCTACACGGCGATTCAACGCACTGAGATTGACACCTACTGGTATCCGTCGAGTATGTCGTGCCGCACGATTGTCTACAAGGGGATGCTGACGCCCTACCAGGTGGGGGATTATTACCCAGACTTGAGTGATCCAGACATGGAGAGTGCGTTGGGACTGGTGCATTCTCGATTTAGCACCAATACGTTTCCCAGTTGGGAGCGATCGCACCCCTACCGCTACATTGCGCACAACGGTGAGATCAACACCCTGCGCGGCAACATCAACTGGATGCATGCCCGTCAGTCCCTTTTTGAGTCCGAACTATTTGGTGATGATCTGAAGCGTGCCTATCCGCTGATCAACATCGACGGGAGTGATTCTCTCATCTTTGACAATGCGTTGGAGTTGCTGACATTGGCAGGGCGATCGCTCCCCCATGCGGTAATGATGATGATCCCCGAGCCGTGGACAGCCCATGAGTCCATGAGTCTAGAGAAGAAGGCATTCTACAAGTACCACTCCTGTCTGATGGAGCCGTGGGATGGCCCCGCGTCCATTGCCTTCACAGACGGCACCATGATGGGAGCCGTGCTCGACCGCAATGGTCTGCGTCCGTCTCGCTACTACGTCACCAAAGATGACCGGGTGATCATGGCATCTGAGGCCGGAGTCTTACCTGTAGAGCCAGAAAACGTGCTGAAGAAGGGGCGGTTGGAACCCGGTCGCATGTTCCTGGTGAATATGGTAGAGGGGCGCATTGTTGCCGATGAGGAGATTAAGCAGCAGATTGTCTCTGAGCATCCATATCAGGCTTGGATTGACGAACATATGGTGTCCCTGGCAGATTTGCCGGGGGGTGGCGGTGCCTACGTCGGGGTGAAGGGTCACAACGGCGCAGAGGCAAACGGTCACAATGGCAACGGGTCAAATGGTCACAATGGCGTCGGGATGAATGGCAGCAACGACGTAGGGGCGAATGGCCTTTCGCCCCTACAGGATGACGCAGCTACCCTGCCGTTGCATCAGCGGCAGAAAACCTTTGGGTATACCTTTGAAGAACTGCGGATGCTGCTGGCACCGATGGCCAAGAATGGGGTCGAGGCCGTGGGATCGATGGGAACCGACACGCCTTTGGCGGTGTTGAGCGATCGCCCCAAACTGCTCTACGACTACTTCCAACAGCTCTTTGCCCAGGTCACCAATCCGCCCATCGACTCCATTCGAGAGGAGATCATCACCTCGCCAGAAACGACCATCGGCTC
>JAYKJC010000164.1:0-7076 GCA_035285885.1 Leptolyngbyaceae cyanobacterium
GCTCAATCATCAGAGCCCCTACCTGCGACGGTTCTAACCGATAGAGGTCGAAATGATAGAGAGGAATTCGTCCCGCGTGATACTCATTCACGAGCACGAAAGTTGGGCTAACAATGTCATCTGGAATTCCAAGTCCCTGCCCGATTGCTTTGACCAGGGCCGTTTTTCCAGTTCCCAGGTCGCCCTGGAGCAGCACAACACTTCCAGCCGGGAGCGATCGCCCTAACATTTGACCAAATTGGTTCGTGTCGTGGGCGGTCGGTAAATCCAGGTGAATTGTGTAACTGCTGTCGTCCACCATGTCATCTACTCGTAGAGCGCAATGTGCGCTGGGGGAGTACGTCGCGTGGGGCATGATGCGCTCCACAGAGGATTGGGGCGGGTCTGATGCTTAAGCGGTTAAACCTGCTGTAGGCATTAAGCTGTAGGCGTTAAAGATTCTGCCCAAACGACAGACGTGCGCATGGGAAATGGGCCACGCACACGCCTAGAGAATTCATAGCAAAAGCGAGTAACTGTCTCAGCTCAACTAGAACGTTCATACAACAACTATCAAGACGCTGTTTTAGAACATACCTTCAATAGTCATCCCACTAGTCATCATAGATTCTGCACTCTGCAGCCTCTGGGTTGTCAGAGCAGTATTCCTCTAGAGAATTTTTGACGGGCTTATCTCGCTGGTGAGACGCTTCTGCTTGAAGTTCCTCAACAGCATCCCATGCTGCCGCACACTCCTCTGCACTTCCATCTACGCTACATACTTCACGCGCACGCGCTTTTTCCTGTTCGATTTGTTCGTTGATATTGCTCATAGAATTAAACCTGCTTTCTAGATGTTCTTCCAAAGATTCCGGTTCATACTCCCTGTATAAGATATCGCATGTTCTTCTTCAGAAGAGTTCGTCATAGGTACGTCATCACTAAGATTCATGGTAAACACCAGGAGTGATAAGCTTCAACTCTCACATCACTCGCCGAGAACTTTAGGATGTTGAACCGATTTGAACGGGCGATTCACCGCTACACAACATGGGCTTCAGAAACCTGTTTTAAGAAAACTGTCTGAAGAAACATGTTTCTCTTTAAAACTAAAGATCGTAGGCGCTCATCGTGTCATCACCCAATTGAAGGGCATTGCATGATGGGCGCGGCTGAATGTGGGGATGAATCAGAAGTGTCGATTCACAAACGACCGACGAAACGACCGACGAAACGACCGACGACAGGGGCGTGCAATCTTACGTCCCTGCGAAAATCATTCCTCGACTCAGCCAAGTCCTGGTAGAAATACCCGTCGATGGACACGTCGAAGGAACCACTGATTGAAGGGGTAAGACCTGTTCAGATCATCTAACATTGCTATTGAGAGGGGATTTCTTGTCAGGGCATGATTAAATCAGCGGTGAGGGTGTGAATGTTTCTGACTCGTTAGCGGCATCATCGTCGGCTGCGTCATCTTGCGTCATCTATTGTGTACGGTCAAGCTATGAATAATATCTCATCAACGCAAATGAAATGGGTGAGCGCGTTGTCCACGCGCCCGTCTCTGGAGGCAGCTGTCAAAGAAGTGGCAGAACAAGCTTTGCAGTCGCTTGAGGGGCATTCCCCAGATTTTGGGATGGTCTTTATCTCATCCACGTTTATGAGTGAGTACGCGCGATTGATGCCTTTGCTGGAGGAGTATTTCCCTGAAACCGTTATTGCGGGCTGTAGTGGCGGGGGGATTGTGGGGTCTGACTCGGACGGTCATTCTCAAGAAATTGAAGGACGGACGGCTCTGAGCCTGAGCTTGGCGCGGTTACCTCAGGTTGACATTCATCCGTTTCACATTCAGACGCGTCAACTTCCAGATCTGGATGGGCCGCCCGATAGTTGGGTGAACTTGGTGGGGATTTCTCCCCATCAGAACCCGCAGTTCATTATTCTTGCTGATCCGATGTCAGGAGGAATCAATGATGTTTTGCAAGGGTTGGACTTTGCCTATCCGGGATCTGTCAAAATTGGGGGACTGGCCAGCATGGGGGGACTCAGCGGGCAAAGCAGTTTGTTTCTCAATGGGCGAGATTATCGGGATGGCATTATTGGGGTTGGGTTGAGTGGTCGTATTGCGCTCGAACCTATTGTGGCTCAGGGTTGTCGGCCCATTGGTGAGGTGTATCGTGTGGTAGAGGGCGATCGCAACATTATCCTACAGCTCGCAGAAGAACCGTCAGGCATTAGCACAGGAAAACCCCAAACCCCACTCGAAGCTCTGCAAAGTGTCATCCAGGACTTAGAACCTCATGACCTTGAGCTTGCACAAAACTCGCTCTTTGTGGGTGTTGCTCAGAGTGAATTTAAAGAAAATCTAGAGCACGGCGATTTCCTCATCCGCAATTTGCTCGGTGTTGACCCAAAAATCGGGGCATTGGCAATCGGGGAGCGCGTCCGAGCAGGACAACGCATACAGTTCCACCTACGAGACGCCCAAACCTCTGAGGAAGATTTGTCAGCCTTGCTAGAAAGCTACGCCCAAAAGCAAACTACTGAAGCCATGGGGGCGCTGATGTTTTCGTGCCTGGGACGAGGCGAGATGCTGTACAAAGAACCCAACTTCGATTCTGGCGTCCTCCATCGATATCTGAAAAACATACCGATTAACGGATTTTTCTGTAACGGGGAAATTGGGCCTGTTGGAGGCAATACCTTCATCCATGGCTACACATCTGTTTTTGGGATTGTTCGACAGCCTTAACATGCCAGCAGACATCACGCTCTTAAGCTTCACGCCCTTGAGCATCACATTCTCAGGCATAAGAACGCCTGTGGGTGGCGTGACACAGCCTACGCATCCACACGTCAATCAATCCGCACAGCCAATGCGTGCAGCGCTATAGTAATGACTGAGATGACTGACTCAATCTAAAGCGACATCCCTCACACACCAACGTCTATGCTAGGTAATTTTCAACAAAGTCAGCTTCGTATCGAAATCCAGGCATCGAACGCCGTACTTCGAGAATCGATTCTGAATCCCCAAGAGTTCTCCCGTTGGATGTGGCCTCAGCAATTTTCAACGGATCTTCCCGTGCAGCTTACGCCAGGGCTGACCTTTACCAGCCAGCTCGGCTTGATCAAAATTAAACACGAGGTACTTGCAATTAGTGAGCAAGAGGCCAAGTTTCTTCTGTCAGAAGGAATCGACGGCATTCATGAATGGATCTGGGGAGAAGGATGGGTACAGTCTTTGTTGGAAGGGGTATCTGTGCTACCTCTGAATTTGGGGCAAACCATCGCCCTGTATCGACTGCGCCAGTTTGCTGAAGCCCGTCAACAAAAATTGGCTTCTACATAACTCCCATCGGGATTCGCAAAAAAATTAAGACCCAAAAGAGCTAGGAAGGAGAGACGTCGCTTTCCTCCCTAGCTCTTCTAATTTCTGGTTCCCTGCCTCTGGCAGGGAGCCGTTGCGGGAGCCTCTGGCTCCAATTTGAATGGGAGCCAGAGGCTCCTGCGGGCATTCCCAGCGTCTCGCTGGGGAAAAAGTAGTAAAGGGGGGAGCTGCGGCTCTCCCCTCTCTCGATCTTTGGAATTGGGACTTGTGGACTTAGAGTTTCCCAGATGTCCCTTGGCAGATTGGCGGATTGGTCTTCGTGACACTGTGGGGACTCGGGGAGGGAGAGACGTTACTCTTCTTCCCACGTTTCAACGACCAACAGATCTCGAATTGAATCTTGCATAGAGAATCCAAACTCGTCGAGCTCTTTTTTCCAATGGCTCCACTCATCTCCATAGAGGAGTGAGATTTTCCAAAGTTTTTCAGATGGGCGAATAACGTTTGAATCAACGAGAGATTGCACTTGGCGCTGAAACTTCACCATCGGGTGCATCGTCTGCTGGGTCAACATAGTTTTCAAACCTTAACTTCCTGTGAAACGTCGTGTACAACAGTTCAACTCAATACGGAGAATAAGCAATGTGAAGGAGCAGGAATTTCTAACACCTCGAAGCAAACAGAAGAGGGTAAGAACTCTTTCATGTCTTACAGGCTTCTACAGATTGGGCTCAGAAATTTCCTTTCACCGATCCTTCGACAACACTGTAAATGACTTGGATCGGCTACAAACAACATGATTCTTCAAATTACCAGCGAAGGGTGCGATCGCCATCTGTCCGCATGAAGACGCAGTTGTAAGTGCTGCTAAAAAAGATTAATCACGATTGAGAATAATAATCTAAAAAGACACATTTGGCGATCGGACGTGTCAGTTTGCTCACATTTTTGCTTATATATGGGGCTATGGGCGTTGGTCATGCAGATCGATGGTGGCTATCTGGAAGGAACAGTGCTTCAAACAGTGCCTTAGAGTCATCCCTGTTCAATACGGATATGACACACCCTGTTCAACCTGCCATGAGCATAGCTTGCCATGAAATACACACTGTCATGAAATGCAAACTGCTATAAATCAACCGCTGTAAAGAGCTGCTGCAAGATGAGCTGGTTCAGAATTACTATTCAAGATCACTATAACGATATTTCACATGAATTTGCATGAATTTGGACAGATTTAGAATTTTATTTGGTTTGCCTCTAGTCAAGATGAGTGTTCTTTGGATAAACTAGAGGTCTTGCGTGTTTGAGCCAGGATAATTGCTCATCGCGTGTCATAAGTTTTGGGAAGGTTTTTCAGAGGAAAGGGACAACATGTCGCGATATCGAGGGCCACGCCTCCGGGTTGTACGTCGTTTAGGAGACTTACCGGGGTTAACACGGAAGATTGCAAAGCGTTCTTACCCGCCTGGACAGCACGGGCAGGCTCGTCGGAAACGTTCTGAGTATGCGATTCGTTTAGAAGAAAAGCAGAAGTTGAGATTTAACTACGGTCTCACTGAACGTCAATTGCTCCGCTATGTCAAGAAAGCTCGTCGTTCTCAGGGATCGACGGGTCAGGTGCTGCTACAGCTTCTTGAGATGCGCCTGGACAACACGGTTTTTCGCCTGGGAATGGCTCCGACGATTCCTGGAGCACGTCAGTTGGTCAACCACGGTCATGTCACGGTCAATGGCAGAACCGTCAATATTGCAAGCTACAACTGTAAGCCCGGTGATGTGATCGGCGTCAGGGATCGCGATCGCTCTCGTCAACTCGTAGAAACCAACCTCCAGTTTCCCGGATTGGCTAATCTCCCGTCGCACCTGGAATTTGATAAAGCCAAGCTAGAGGGCAAGGTGAATAGCGTCATTGAGCGGGAGTGGGTTGCACTTCAAATCAATGAACTGCTAGTCGTTGAGTATTATTCACGTCAAGCATAATACGTCAGTCGGCTTAGGCTTTGACTGATGATGAATGATAAATAACGGGATGAAACCTTCAGCGTTTCATCCCGTTGTTTGTTTTGTCTGCTTGTTTTGTCGGCTTCTATGGCAATGCCTAGCCGCCGATCTGGGACATGGTGCGGCTGTACCGTCCGGTGGTGCCCGATTCTCGTTGTTTGTAGTTAATTTCTGGCTTTAAGTCGAGTAAGTGCTGCACCTTGTCTCGGATATTGTCAAGCGAGACACCCGATCGAAGGAGCGATCGCACATCAATTTGTCCCGTTTCGTTCAATAAACAGGGGCGAAGCCAGCCATCTGCCGATAGCCGCATCCGATTGCAGCGATCGCAAAAGCACTCTGACATCTGACTGATAAATCCAATGGTGCCTGCGGCCCCTGGAATTTGAAAGACATCGGCGGGACCGTTGCCGAGCACATCCCCTTCTGTCAGTCCCCAGCGATCGCGAATTTGCTGTCTCAAGGTCTCTGAGGGAATCCAGCCCCGATCATCGAACAGTCCTGCATTTCCGATGGGCATAAATTCGATGAATCGAACATGCCACTCCTTTTCCAGGGTCAATGCCGCCAAATCTAACACTTCGTGGTCGTTAATTCCTGGCATGATCACGACGTTGAGCTTCAGCGGATTGAACCCGACCTGGTACGCTGCCTGAATGCCGTTCCACACCTGTTCCCATCGGCTTCTCCCCCGGTTGCCAATAATAGAGTCAAACGTGTCTGCGTCAAGAGAGTCGAGACTGATGTTGATGCGTCGAAGTCCTGCATCATATAGATCTTGCGCAGCTGTCGCAAGGCGGAACCCGTTGGTTGTTAGGGCGATATCTTGAGTTTGGGGGAGTTGGGCGATCGCCCGCACAATATCCACCAGGTCAGGTCGTAGAAGAGGTTCTCCGCCAGTCAGCCGAAATCGCGTAAACCCGCAGGGGATAAAAACCTCACGAATGAGGGTGAGTAACTCTTCCTGGGTCAGCATCTCCTGCTGGAGCACGTAACTTAAATCTGATCCCTCGGGCATGCAATATTGGCATTGAAAATTGCATCGATCAATCAGACTAATGCGGAGATAATCTACGCGATTCATAGACAAAAATTCAGCCGAGTAACAGTGAAGTAGTCTTGAGACATAAGAATAGCTGGCATGCGGGCTGCGCCTAAACGCTCAGCTATCTCTAGTGACATCACGACCGTCTGGGGAGTAGCCGTCAGTTGGTCATCCGTCGGTAAGATGATGGTCTCACGACACTTAGGTTTATCGTAACGAAAACGTTATGACTTCGTTGAATGTTTTTCCTGATGCAATCGATTCTATGACACCTGCCTTTCACCCGTTGGATAACGCATGTGACCCATCGCTTCCTCAACCGCGCGCGGGATATACCTTGCCCGTCTTTGCTTGTGCGGCGGCGATCGCCGCCCTCCGACAACTCAACGCAATCACCGCAACGACTGATTCAGGCATCGATTCAGAAGCGGATGTAGGAACCGATGAGAAAGCAGATTCAACGATTTCACTACGCACGGTTCCCGTTTTTCTCATTAATCCTGATCACACCGTTGAAATTGAGATCGAGCACTATGCGCCCCTTGATGAAAATCGCGCCCTGGCCATAACGCGCAGTGATCCCGGTGACAATCTAGATCTCACCCGCCATACGCCTGTGTGGGCTATGGTGACTCGTCGTCCCTTCGATGCCTCATGTGAACGCATTCACATCGTTGGTGGTGAGGGGATTGGTACACAGGTACAGACCGGGCG
>JAYKJC010000165.1:0-19580 GCA_035285885.1 Leptolyngbyaceae cyanobacterium
CAGCGGCGTCACCCTCAGGTCACAAATTTCAGGTGTCACATTACAGTGTCACATTGCAACAATGGGCAGCACTAACGCTCCCACACCGCAACCGCCATCTGCCGTAACGCACAGAATAAGGTCTTACCGATAAAAAAGAATCCTTCAGAAGACCAGTAAACACGGGCAAATCAACAGGCACACCTATCTCATTCGACCGATGCATTAGGCCACAGCTACCCGAGCGGGCACAAATGTACCCGCACCACAAAGCACGTCAGCCTCCCCCATAAATAGTTAGGCCAATTCTCTATGACGCTTCATCCAACAAGGGACTTAGGAGATTCCTGAGAAAGACCATACCGCCCGTAGGGTGCCGTATAGCCCAAAGGGCATACCAGAAAAGCGAAGCGTAACGCACCGTGGGTTGGTAATTTCATTTCAAGAAATCTCCTTAAGCCCCTTACTCCTTTAAGGAGTCATGGATAAACCTCAACCAATGGTTCACGCCTTACACAGCTCTAAGATCTGCGCTGTAACGGCAAGACTTTCTTCATACAAGGTATCTCGACCCCAACGCTGGAGCTGTTGACTCATCAATGCTTCAGCTCGCTGATCCGACAGGGCGCTGACCTGCTCTGTGCGGCAGGCTTGGGCACCGCCCCCAGCTTCCATGCGCATGCACCCGGTCGTCTCTGAGCACAAAATTGTGCAAATATTAGCGCTTGAATTGCTGGAAGTGAGCCGAATCCCGACAAGGTCGCCCAGAATTTCGCCCCAGTCTGCCGTTGGAATAGCCGCCAATTCAGCTTGAATCAATCGCTGATTGGGGCCTTCAAAGGTGACATGCTTGAGTTCATAGATGCCACCCTCTTCTTCATATCGAATGGGTTTCCAGTCTAATCGGCTAGCAAACCAGCCCAAATACATCAACGCTTGAGCAGAATTTCCTTTCTCATAATCGACTGCAACTTGGTCAATTTCCATCAGCTCAGACCGTCGTTCCGGAGGGTCAAACCCTGCGGCTGTCAGCTCTTGCCAGGGAGATAGCCGATGCCAGTTTAGGTCAGCCACAAACGTGTTGGACTCTAACTGCTGGCGAATTTTCAAGAGTTCAGATTCAGAATCACTGAAATAACTCGAATCCACAATGATGCAGTTACAGGTGCTAGACAATGCTTTGAAGATGGCCTGTTCAGGATTGGGGGTCGCCTTCCACCAGACAAACTTCGGCAGTTCTGGGATCATCAGTGAAACGATCAGATCACTGACTCGCTCCAGCGCGGCTTTGGTGCCTTTGAGGGTGATGTACTCGCAACAGACGAGCGTGCTACCAGCAGCTTTTTGAATAGGACAGTAAGCTGACACCTGAGCGGTGACGCCTGTGTCTTCTCCCAACGTGGGACACAGCGTAATAATCCGACAGGGGTTTTGGGCGGCGATCGCCTCACTAATGCCGAATCCCCGAGCATCCATATTGGTGTATTGGCGGTTGCTTTCAGGAACCTTAACCACTTCTTCACGTAATCGGCTGAGCGTCCCGGTATCCACTCGTCCAGTAACGCGCAAGCCATACTTTTTCTGAGCTTCTTCGACCGCAGTTCGCGTATCCGCTCCATGGGTGCCATCAATCGCACCTGAGTAGAAGCCCAGAATCGCCAGAAGCTGCTGGAATTCTTCAGGTTCGTAAACCACCATGCTAAACGTAGCTGCGCGAGTTGCCGCAGGCGCAACTTTTCCATCATTTTGGCTGAGCCATATCGTATTCAGCTCAGCTTCAATCTCATCGAGTGAGATGTCTTTCGGCTTTTGTAGGGTAACGAGAGGAGTCTTCATAGTTCCTTGAGCAGTAAACGAACAAGCAGTAAACGAACAAAATAATCAGGCAGCAGAATCACAGACAACAGATATTTCTCTCTTTCAACCGTCCTTACAACCGTCGCCAGTTGCGTCCGCTTTCATTCAGCAATAATTCAGCTTCCATTGGCCCCCAACTGCCAGCCTCATACAGCGGAATCGCCTCTGGAGGTGCCGGAGCATCCCACACTTGGAGCAAGGGCGTTAAAATGCGCCACGACTCTTCCACCTCATCACCCCGAGTAAACAGCGTTTGATCCCCGAGCATACAGTCCACCAGCAGTCGGCTGTAGGCATCGGTGCTGGGTTGTCCAAACGCGTTGTCATAGCGAAAATCCATCTCTACAGAACGCGTCCGGAGTGAACTCCCCGGTGTTTTCACTTCAAATCGCAATGAAATGCCTTCGTTGGGCTGAATGCGCATGGCCAGAACATTGCGGTTCACCTGCTTCGCCGCAGACTGAAACATGATATAAGGCACTTCTTTAAATTGAATTGCAATCTCGGTTACTTTCTTCGGCAATCGCTTTCCCGTCCGCATGTAGAAAGGCACCCCTTTCCACCGCCAGTTATCCACCATGAGCTTAATGGCGGCAAAGGTTGGCGTTGTGGAATCGGGACTCGCGCCCCCCTCATCCCGATACCCCGGAACCTCTTTCCCTTTCATCCACCCTGGAGAATACTGACCCCGCGTCGCCGACTTGCTCAAGTCCTCAATGTCAGCGAGGTGCGTCGCTTGCAGGACTTTGACCTTTTCGTTACGAATTGCATCGGCGTCGAGAGAGTTCGGGGCTTCCATCGCCACCAAGCAGAACAACTGCATCAGGTGGTTTTGTACCATGTCTCGCAGTGCGCCAGCCGTTTCGTAATAACCTGCTCGGCCTCCCAGCCCGACGGTTTCAGCCACCGTGATCTGCACATGATCAACGAATTGGCGATTCCACAAGGGCTCAAAAATGGCATTGGCAAACCGGAAAACCAAAAGGTTCTGAACGGTTTCCTTCCCCAGGTAGTGGTCGATGCGATAGATCTGCTCCTCAGGACAGACCTGCCGCACGATGCGATTCAGCACCTGAGCCGATGCCAAATCGCGTCCAAACGGTTTCTCAATCACGAGTCGCTGCTTATCCGGGTCTTGCAACATCCCCGCTGCCCCAAGTTGCTGAGCTGCTTCAGAAAAGAAGCGGGGTGCCACCGACAGATAGAACACACGGTTGCCCCGAGTGCCTCGTAGCTCATCCAGTTCACTCAGAAAATTCTTGAGTTTCTGATAGCTCTCTGGCCTGTCGATATCACCCGAACAGTAATACAGACCCTTGGCAAAGTCATCCCATAATTCTTGAGAACCCAGTCCTCCGCCAAAAGACTCAACGCCTTCTCTCATATGCTCACGAAAAAATTCGTGACTCCAATCGCGCCGAGCGACCCCAACAATGGTTAGCTCGGGGGGAAGCTTTCGTTCCTGACGCATTTGATAGAGGGCGGGCACCAATTTTCTCTGGGTGAGGTCACCAGATGCACCAAAAATGGTCAAAATTTGGGGAGCCGGAATGCGATCTTGTTGAAGACCAACGCGGAGGGGATTTTCAAGCAGGGTAACCATAGAACTAGACCGTTTAGAGGTAAAGGAACAGCAATCAAACAACCTTGCAAACAAGCAACCGTGCGAGAGAGAGGCAACCGTTCAGAAATGACTCGTTAACTCTTGAGGAATGAGACTTGAGGAGTGAGACGAGCAATAACCGTCAAAGACACCTATCAAGGGGCAGCGGATAGGCTCATTTAAGAAAGACGATGAAGGGCATTAGGAGGGGGCGATCGCCTCTCGGTCGATGCGTTTTTGTTCATGAATAAACGATTCAATCAGCTCAACATTCTCCTTACTGCCAATAAACAGCGGAACCCGTTGGTGAAGTTCTCCCGGAACCACGTCCATAATGGGCTGATTGCCATCACTCGCTGCACCACCTGCCTGCTCGACGAGGTACGCCAGTGGAGCCGCCTCATACAGCAGCCGAAGCTTGCCCTCAGGCTTCTTCACCGTGCCGGGATAGAGAAACACCCCGCCCTGAAACAAAATTCGATGAAAATCCCCAACCAGCGCACCACTGTACCGAGCTGAATACCCTTCATGGCGGTGCATGTAGCGGGTATAGTCGCGAATAGATTCATCCCACTGCCAGAAATTTCCTTCGTTCACGCTGTAAATGGGGCCGTGCGATGGAATTTGAATATTCTCAGCCGAAAGAATGAATTCGCCGATGCTGGGATCAAGGGTAAACGCATGAACGCCGTGACCTAGCGAATAGACCAACATCGTGCTAGGCCCATACAAGATGTAGCCCGCCGCAATTTGCTTGTGACCGTCTTGCAGAAGATCAGACGCCGTACTGTCGAGGTCATCGCCCTCCTGGCGACGAATGGCGAAGATTGACCCCACGTTTAAGTTGATGTCAACGTTAGACGAACCATCAATCGGGTCATAGAGCAGCGTGTAACGTCCGAGGGGACAATTCTCCGGAATGTAATAGGGCTTGTCCATCTCCTCCGACGCCAGTCGGCAGACCATGCCGCTCTGTTTGAGGACTGAAATAAACACCTGATTCGCGAAGACATCCATGCGCTTCACGGCTTCGCCTTGAACATTGGTGCGCCCTGTAAAACCCAATGCATCTTCAACCAGTCCTGCACGCGTTAATCGTCGGGCAACCATTTTTCCGGCAAGCGCAATTCGATTCATCAATGCGCTCAAATCTTGCGCATCGGGGGCAAAGCTTTGCAACTGCTGAAAGACATGCTTGGATAGCGTTGTGGTATCGCGATCCAGCGTGTAATCGTAATCAATATCTGTATCAAAAGATTGTTCGATCTGAACCATAGGATCCCCTCCTTCCCAAGCGGGATAGCTGGGTGTACTACTACTCTTCTTACGCTAGTGAGCAAAAATTAGAATTTGATGAGAACATCACAAGAGGACAGGGTGAAGGTAAAGCTCAGAGCCGATCCAGATCAGGGTCATTAAGCTCAGAGCCAATCAGATCAGAGCCGACAGATAGCCGATAGAGATGAGATAAAAGCCTGTGTAGACCATTCATGGTGAACGAATCCATGGTGAATGAATTCATGGTGAACGGATTGACAGCAAGCTTGAAGCATCAACAGCACCTGTTGAATGCTGATTCTCTAAGCGTCAAAATTTCCCCGAGCTGGAGCCTTCCGAACTCCTCGAATCCTGAATCACTACACCTGACCCATCGACGATGTTCAGGCACTAATCATCAAAACACTAATAATCAAACGCAAATAAAAAGACCACATGCTTCACATCTTAGAGAGTCATTTTGAAAACGCTGAGGAACTTTAGATGAGCTTTAGACCTCTGAGAGAAATCTGAACGTAAACCGCTTTATTCCTTGGGCGATCTTTAAAGGAGCTTGAGGGAAGGGACGGTGGATGACGCGACTCCCCTAGCATTTTATTTGCCTGTATATCCCCTATGATTAGACGGTATTGTGGTTGTCAAAAGGCACTGGTGTTGGGGGTTACAGTCTGCTCCACAAAAATGTCTTTGTCCTAAGCTGTATAGTGACAGCTCTACCCACGGTGCGATTTATACCTCTTAAGTACGGGATTCTGTCTTGTCTATGCGTCATGCTGTCCGCGCTGTCATTACCTACTTCTCTCCAGACCCTCTTCAGCGCTCAGCAGTTCTCTCTTGTGCTCTACTCATGGGTTGGGTGGTGCTGGCTGCGGTGCTGCGGCTCAACCACCTCCTGTTAAAACCGCTGTGGACGGATGAATTTTCAACGCTGGTGTTTGGGTTGGGGCATAGCTTCACAACACTTCCTCTGAATCGGATTCTGGATGAAGCAACCCTCCTTTCTCCTGTCCTGTTAACGCCAGCCACATCGGTGTGGGATGCTGCCCGGCAATTATTGTCCGAGAGCAATCATCCGCCGCTGTATTTCATGTTGACTCACGGGTGGGTGCATCTTTTTCCTTCATCAGACGGTTCCTCTAACGGGTATGTGTCCATTTGGGCGGCGCGATCGCTCTCTGTCCTGTTTGGAGTAATGACGGTTCCGGCGATGTATGGGGCTGGGTGGATAGCCTTTCGGTCTCGGGCGATCGCCCATCTCGCAGCAGCACTGATGGCCGTTTCCCCCTTTGGCATTTATCTGGCTCAAGACGCCCGTCACTACACGCTAACGCTGGTGTGGATTGTCGGGTCGCTCGCGTGTCTGTTTCAGGCCAGCCAACAGTATATCGTTCGCAAGCCCCTATCGCTGATGTTTGTGTTGGGCTGGATTGGCATCAATGCGCTAGGGATGGCGTCCCACTATTTCTTTGTGATGACGCTGGTTGCAGAGGCGATCGCCCTCAGCGTTCTGATCCTAAGTGACCGTCGGCAGTCTAAGAGCTTTTACCCGCGAGGACTGCAACAGCTTGGGGCTGTCAGTCTCGGCACCGCAGCGTCGATGCTGGTCTGGGTACCCTACCTGCTAGGGATTCGTCAGGGCGATGCGCTCACCCGTTGGTTAGAAGCAGATAGCTGGAACGACGGGGCCTGGGTGAATCCCCTGCTGCATACCTTGGGCGGCATTGTCAGCATGGTGATGCTGTTTCCCATCCAAAATGTTGATGATGCGACGATCGTGGCCTCTGCCATTGGAGTGGCCATCTGCACGTCGATATTGGGTTGGTTTGTCTGGAAAGGACTCAGGATGCGGCTGTCGTCTCAGGTTCACCGCATTCCCGTTATGCTTCTCCTGGCGTTTATTGGAGGGGCGATCGCCCTCCTGCTGCTGGCCACTTACGCCTTGGGCATTGAGATGGCTCAAGTCTTCCGCTACCACTTCTTCTATTTCCCAGGAATTCTACTGCTCATCGCAGCAGGACTCTCTCCTGAGAACGATGCGACAACGCCACACTCATCAAACGTCCCAGGGCGTGTGTATTCTCCTTTGTCCTCTAACCTAGGCCACGGGTCTAACCTGCGTCGGGGGATGATCATCCTGCTGATTGCCCTTGGCTGTGTGGGGGCGTTGACCGTGACTCACGATTTGGGCTATCGCAAGCTTCATCGCCCCGATCGAATCGTCGAAGAGATTCACGAAAAATCTGAGCATCCCGTTCTGATTACCATCGCCCATCAAACCCACGGACAGACCGGGCGGCTGATGGCACTGGCCTGGGAGATGCGATCGCCCAACTACCAAGATTCCCTTCCTGAGGCGTCGTTTCTGCTCGATCACCAGACCTGCACGATGGACACTGAGAATGAGTGCGATCGCCCCACACCTAACCTTCGTACCCTCGTGCAATCGCACGCCAAGCCCCTCGATCTATGGCTGATCAACTATGAGGGGCAAGCCAACCTGCGACGTGAAGGCTGCGACTATCAACGTACGGAGCGCACGGACGGATATAAAGCTCAACACTACACCTGCCCGTGATATCGAGCAGACTGACGCATTGTTGCGGATATAGGGGTCTTTATAGGGGACTTGCATCAGACCAAATCGACGGACGTCTCGTAGCTCAACACAGCTTGAGCACACGTTTTGAACGATAAGCGATGCTGCGATGTGGGGCCCATTCGTTCCAATGCTGCCCGATGTTTAGGGGTTCCATAGCCTTTGTTCGTTGCCAGATCATAGCCCTGAAACCGATTGGCGAGTCGAGTGATCAGGCGATCGCGCCACACCTTCGCGATGATGCTGGCAGCCGCGATGTGGGTCGATGTCTGATCGCCTTGAATGATGCATTGCTGAGGAATGGATAATTGAGAAATTCGCTGATTACCATCTACTAGACAAAGGGTGGGTTGGGGAGAAAGTCGGGCGATCGCACGATACATAGCGAGCAGACTGGCTTGCAAGATGTTGATTCGGTCAATTTCATGAACCGACCCAACCCCCACTCGACAATCAATCGCCGACCTCAAGATCACAGCGTAGAGGTGTTCCCGTTGCAGAGGACGTAACTTTTTACTATCGGTGACCCCTTGCTGGCGCAGTTCCTCAGCCACAGATTCCGTGAGAATCACAGCTCCCGCCACCACAGGGCCAAATAGGGCTCCTCGCCCAACTTCGTCTACGCCTGCAATCATTGCATCCATACACACATGACTTTGCAAAGTTCTGTCTGGGCTGTAGGGTTTAGGTGGGCGATGCCAACCCTACTTGATGAGTAATCCAGGCTAGCATTAGCACCGAAGATTCGGGATTCCCCTCCCTTGAACGCCCCTTCGCTACAGGGGAAATTTCTGTTCTTCCCCTTGGCAAGGGGGAGCTAAAGGGGGTCACCCTAAGCACATACAAGTCAGCACGCCCAAGTATTCTGAGTGTTCGACTGGCACACCTGCCCCTTACTTTAACTAGAGGCAGACTTAACTAGAGGCAGACGACCGACGGCGACGACGACGAGTCTTGAGGGCGGCTTCAGGTTCGTCACCGTCATCTGAGTCGTAGTCCTGGGCATCGGCTTCAGTCTCCCCGAAGTCGGCCCCATTATCCCTTTCCACGTCGAATGAGTTTTCCTCATGTTGATCGTCGGATTGACCGTCGTACATTGATTCAATATCCGTGACCGATACCTCGGCGTTGGATTGCTTATCAAGAGTCACGACGGCAGAAGGGGTAGAGGAACCATTCATCTGTTGAGGTTGAGCCAGCTGACTTCCCTCTCCAGGAGCGGCAACATTAATCACAACATTCTTTGGATCTTTGACTGGATTATTCGCTAAAACCAGCGGAGAAATGCCCATGAGTGCATACATCTCCCTTTCTTCATCCGTCATTTCTACGACGACCACTTCTGGAGGGGTGTGGCGTTGCTCTCGACGACTCGAACGGCGCTCCGACCTTTCTGAGCGATTCCCCCGACTGGATCGAGACTCACTTCGTTCATTGGCGGGCTCTGGAGAAGCCTCAAAAGATTCTTCTGAAGCAACCGGACGTCCACTATTTGGAGGGCCTCCCCGAGAGGGAACGGGCGAAAGCGGTGAGTCGTTCCCGCGTCGTCGGCGACGACGATTCCCCCCCTGTCGTCCGGTCCGTTCTTGATAGCTCGGATGGTGGAGCAGATCGAGTTCTTGCAAATCGGCTGCACCGTCAAGCTCAACGTCATTTAGCGTTTGCACATCGACATCCCGAGGCGGAAATCGATTATCGATGACCCGAGGCGAGGACTCAACAGGCACGGGTTGAGCGGTTGCTCCGTTAACGACCGTGTGTTCAGGTTCTCCAGGAAGATGGGCAATGTGACCGAGCCCTTCACAGGTTGGACAGGGGCGGCCAAACAATTCGTAGATGTTTTGGCCTTGTCGTTTTCGCGTCAACTCAACAAGCCCAAGTTCTGAGAGTTGAGCGATTTGGGGACGAGCCTTATCCGCCCGCAGCGCTCGGGTGAACTGTTCAAGAACTTGCAGTTGGTCGCGGCGCGAATCCATGTCGATAAAGTCAACGATGATGACTCCCGCAATGTTCCGGAGTCGCAGTTGACGGGCAATTTCATTGGCTGCTTCGCAATTAGTCCACAGAACGGTTTCTCTCGCAGTCGCAGACCGGGTGAATGACCCAGAGTTCACGTCAATGACGGTGAGCGCCTCTGTGCGCTCGATGATGATGTAGCCGCCAGAAGGCAAATCAACGCGGGGACGCAGGGCTTCTCGAATGGCCGCATTGACTCTGAAGAATTCTAAAATGGGAACCCGATCGCGATGCTGATCCACCAACACGCCTTGGGGCGATCGCCCACCACTCCAAGCCATCAAGTACTGCTTAATGCGCTTAATCCCAACGCTAGAGTCTGCAACAATGCGATTCACTTCAGCGCTGTACATATCGCGCAGCACCCGCTGAATAAAATCATCGTCCCGGTTCAACAAACTGGGGGGACGTGTGACCACGGCTTCCTGCTGAATGTTCTCCCACTGTTTCTGAAGGGCTTCCAAATCCTCAATGACAGCTTCTTCACTCACACCCTCAGCTTCAGTCCGCACCAAGAGCCCCATCCCCGCAGGCTTGACTAGAATGGCGAGGGCTCTCAAACGGTTGCGTTCTTGCTCATTTCGAATGCGTCGAGATAGGTTCACGCCACGGCCATAGGGCATGAGCACCAAATACCGACCGGGAAGACTCACATTTCCAGTCAACCGTGGCCCTTTGGTTCCAGTCGGTTCTTTCATCACCTGCACAAGAACTTTTTGCTGAGGAGCCAAAAGCTCTGTAATCGAACCTGCCGTTCGCTTGAGTTTAAGCGGCCCCAGATCACTTACGTGGATAAATCCGTTCCGTTCGGAGTCACCAAGATTTACAAACGCCGCATCAATACTAGGGAGGACATTTTCAACAATCCCGACATAGATGTCTCCAACTTGATACGTCCCCGTTGCAACAATTAACTCTTGAATTTGGTCTTCTGAAAAGACCGCCGCAATCCGATGTTGCTCAGCAATAATAATTTGCTTTGACATCCAATTTCCTCAAATTTTCTGTATTGGGTATATGCATATATGCCTAAAACCGCGTCTCCAGACACGTGTGCCCCAAGGAATGAACTTATGAAAAGTACTCAATATCCAAATCACAGTGAAAGACTGGAGAGCAAGTCGCTGATTCAAAATCCCAGAAATTCAAAATTCTAGAGATCCAAAACTCTAGAAACCCAGAACTCTTGACTTTCAGAGACGACGCCTCAATCGTGGCGCGTGGCAAGAAAACAAGTATCCTTGCAACAAAGTGAAACCATGCCCTCTGGAATCAGCATTCGTAGCAAACAAAACTGGAAAAATTCTTTAGAAGGACGCTCGCCAGATATCTGCTCTAGCCTAGAGAAATCTGCTGAGAAAACTTTAGCTGAACGTTTCTTCTCTTATGAGATGCATTATAGCCTGGAGATGGCAATTCGCCACCATGCGTCACGATTAGTTATGTAAATCAGGGCTGCTCTGCTTTTGTATCAATACTTTACCCGCCGAATGGAGTAAAAGGTTCAGTCAAGAATGGGATGCCTCTGATTCCAAGAACAGAGCACTTCGATGCACATGATGGAGATGGAGTTCTTGGTTAGCAACCTGTTCGAGCATCTGTAGCAAGAATTCAGGGCGAAGAAGCGTTCCATCATTCCGACAGCTACCGACATACCTCAAGACGATGGTAGAAGCGTCATCAAATGTTCGGTTGAATGGAAGAGTCTGAGCGTTGAGCTGATCTACTGACACGCACTCAAGCTCAAACAATCGTTCACGCATGTTAATCGTCTTGACTTTTCCAGACTTTGTTCGTTTTTCAATCCAGACGCTGTCTTTTTTGAGCAGAGCCTCGATCCAGGATACCCACCGCGATTGATTATTAACGGCACCTACATCGGGTAAGGGCACCCCGATTGAATCGCCTGGTTCGCAGTCAGCGTGGAAGGCCACGTAGTATTCTGCTCGATCAAGCGCCTGTGTCGCAGAAGGGTCGGAAAGCGGAACTTCGTGAACAGACACAATGGGAATGCTGGGGGGTAATTGCGCCGTTAACCGCTGGGCAAAATCCTCTACATCCATGATGTGCGTCAATTCCATGTCCACGAGTTCCCCGGAGCTGGTTGCCCCCAGTGGCAGGGCATTTGCTGGAGAAATCCGAGGGCCAGGATGATAGCCTCCCGTGAAGGAGATGGGCAGTGAGGCACGACGTACGGCTCGATCCAGCAAGCGCACTAGATCGAGGTGACTGGTCAACGCCATATCACCCTGTTTCCCAAAGCAAATGCGAAGACGCTGGGCGCGGTCAGTATTGGGTTTGAAATGCCCTTTGAACTGGGGAATGGGCTGAGGTGGAACAACGATATTGTGACCAAAGTCTGTTCCGCAGATGCCGCAGTGAGAACATCCTTCAAAGGCGCAATCTGGAACCGTCGCAGCCTCAAGCGCCCGCTGAAGATCGGCTTTGAGCCATTCTTTATCGATGCCTGTATCAATGTGGTCCCATGGAAGTGGAATGTCCAGAGCAGATCTCACGTCAGAGTTCTCAACAGAATCTACGGAGTTCGGTTGAGGCTCTGTAGTGTCTATTTTTGCAGTCTCTAATGAAACCTCTAGTGAAAATGAAGCAGCTTCACTGCCTGATAATTCTGACAAGTCAGATGATGATTCGAATAGATTCCATTCTCCGTTCTCAATTTGGCGATATTTCCAGGTGAGGTCAGATTCGTCGATCGCTTGAGTCCAGGCATTGAACGCACGGTCTAAACTCTCCCACCAGGAATCCATGCCCGCGCCAAGTTCCCATGCACGCTTCACTACGGCGGATAGGTGGCGATCGCCCCGACCGAGAAAATCCTCCATGGCCGAAATGCGAACATCCGTAAAATTCACCTTGAGTCCACGAATGCCCTTAAATGCATCCCGCAATAGTGCCTGTTTCCGCGCAAATTCGGCGGTAGACACCGAGTGCCACTGAAACGGCGTGTGGGGTTTGGGGGTGAAGTTCGAAATCGTGACGTTAAACCCGATGGGTTTTCGCTTGGGCTGACGGCATTCTTGCTGAAGCCACCGCATCGTTTCGGCAATGCCCACCACATCCGCATCCGTTTCGCCCGGAAGCCCAATCATGAAGTACAGCTTGACCTTACTCCAGCCCTGCTCATAGGCCGTTTTGACGCCCCGCAGCAGTTCTTCATTCGTCAATCCTTTGTTAATAATGTCGCGCATGCGCTGGGTTCCAGCCTCGGGGGCAAAGGTGAGCCCGCTTTTTCGCGTACCACCGATGATGTTGGCAATATTTTCGTCAAACCGATCGACCCGCTGGCTGGGAAGTGAGAGCGAAATGTTATCGTTTTGCAGCCGATTTTTGATTTCCAGCCCCACCGATGGCAAGGACAGATAATCGGAGCAGCTCAGTGACAAAAGTGAAAATTCATTGAACCCCGTCTGGCGCATCCCTTTTTCGATGCTGTCCACGACTTCTGTGGGGTCTACATCTCGTGCGGGACGAGTCAGCATTCCGGGTTGGCAAAACCGACAGCCGCGTGTACAGCCCCGGCGAACTTCAATCGTCAGGCGATCGTGCACCGTTTCAACATAGGGCACCAGACCTACAGAATAGGCAGGCATCGGATCGGCCACACGCCGCAGAATCCGTTTGGGCACGTCGGGCCGCTTGGGAACGACTGCACCTGTCTCCGTAAGGTCATAGAACTGAGGCACATACACCCCAGGAACTTGAGCGAGATCCAGTAATAGCTCCTGCCGAGACAGCCCGTTCGCCTTTGCTTCTTCAATGATTAGGCCAATTTCAGGGAGAAGTTCTTCTCCGTCGCCCAGGGCAACAAAGTCTAGAAAATCCGCATAGGGTTCTGGATTTCCGGTGGCTGTTTGTCCCCCCGCAAAAATCAGCGGATAGCTCCCTGCGGTGATGTCCCACGGTGCCTCCGGCTCGGCTGCGTTCCGCTCTTGCCAGGTCAACGGAATATGAGACAGGCTGAGCATTTCCAGGATATTCGTCGCGCCCAACTCATAGCTCAAGCTGAAACCCAAGATGTCAAATTCCAGGAGCGATCGCCGTGCTTCGACTGCAAATAAAGGAGTCTGTGAGGCGCGGAGCTTTTCTGACAGGTCAGGGGCGGGAAGGTAAGCGCGATCGCACAACTGTCGAGGCTGAGTATTTAAGATGCTATAGAGAATAATGTGCCCCAGATTGGATGCACCCACCTCATACACTTCTGGATAGGTCAGCACCCAACGGACAACCGCATCATTCCAGGCTTTGTGATAGGCACCTAACTCGTTGCCCAAATAGCGAGCGGGCTTGAGGATGTCTGAATTTAAAAATTGCTCAACTGCGACTGTCACGGGATAACAATACTCTCCAAAGACATCATAATCGAATGCATTGTCAGCTCTTGCCTCTCAAGCAAAGGGGGCAATGGTACATTGCAGCTACACCTAACAGCACCTTAGGGGAGATATGTAGTTGTGTCTATCTACTTTGGTGCCATTAATTTGGTGCCATTAATTTGGTGCCAGCAATAACGCATTCGATGAATTCGAAGCTTCATTCTAGCAACTGTCTTCGTGACTCAAGCTTCAAAAACATGTTCAGCAAAAGTGTTGTCTCATCTTGCAAGAACTGCCAGGTCCTCTTTTCAGCAGGACTTACGTAAGTCCTCCATATCTAGCGCATTTTTGTGGGTGGTAGCGGGCGCAACCCGGTACCTGTAGGGAACCAGGAAAAATTAAAGAACGCTAAACACCGCTCAATGATTAGAACCTAAAGAGGGAAGCGGCATCAATGCCGCTTCCCTCTCACTTACTATGTTGGGTATTTTATTGTCTCGCAAGTCCCTTAAATCCCATGCATGCCAACTTAGCATGCCGAAGGCAAGTATGCCTAAGCTGCAATGGCAGGCTCGGGCTTGACTTTAGGTTGAATGACACCATCTACAACATCAACAACCTGATCAAACTTGCTCAGCTCTAGGATGATTTGAATAGGCTGAGGAACATTGGTAAGGGCAAACGTTTTGCCGCACTCTTGGGCGGTGTTGAGCACAGACACCAATGCCATTAAGCCCGCACTATCCATAGACTCAACAGCGGCCATGTCTGCAACCAAAGTGGAACAGTGAGCGCCTTCTAGCAATTGCTCTAAACTCTGCTGATGCTTCTCGGCATTCAGGCCATTGAGATGACCTGACAAACTTACGTACTCAACACCAGAATTCAGTAATTTCTTTTCCATAATGTCAGATTAACGCTACTCAGAATATTGGAAACTCCAGTAACAGATCAGGCTTCTCCGCAAACAAACAGCAATCGCTTGCTTAAGCATGAAGCCATGTAACGATTACTTAACATCTGTATCATGATATTAGTTTGCTTGACATATGCCTTTCGGAAGGTATCGGTGGTTACGAATAACAATGTTTTATATCGCAAAGTCAAATGAGGGGTGAGGCAGCACATCCCAGCGTGCTGCTCAACGCTTAAAAGTTTCCACCAGATTTCAACCATTAATCGTCCCAAAGACCTGATGATACCTAAGAAAGCTCATTCTGCTCCAGCACCTCAGTGTCATCAATGATTAATTACTCTTCATCCGTCATTCAGGGAAGCAGTCTCAACTCCCATTTAAGTTTCTAATGACTACGATTGATTTATCCCTGTCAGTTCTGTTTAGTAGAGCGATCGCTTGCTAGCTGTTCTTCAGGTATCAGGCTTTAGATGTCAGAACTATTAGCCTACAGCGACCTTCAGTGATCTAGGTCACACGAAAAGGATGTTTTGATCATTTGAATGACAGACAAAACCTCGGATGATGAGCTTATTACTTTCTTTAGCTTTTTCCTTTCTGGGCTTTTTCCAGGACATTTCTGGAATCGCCTGAATCGGAAATGTTGTCTCTACCAATTCGTTTCAATCGGTTTAATTTCTATTCATTGATGTAAGGGAAAGATTGCTAGCGTCTGTTCTCACCACCATTCGTTCTAATTGGCGAATGAATGTCCTGTTTGTCGGGATAGCTTGTGAGATAGCTGAGTGTTATCGCGACAGCCAGATAAAAGAACACCCCTCGCTCGCCAACATCCTGGATTCTAAGTCCGCTTATTGAGAGGTAGGTCCCATGTTGAAAGCCCCTAGTCCGATCCGTCGCCTTGTTGAGAAAGCATTAGCGGCAAAGCAGCTCACTCCAGCGATTGAGTGCGAGATTAACGATGAACTAACCCGCTTAGGCTACATTTCTGAAATTGATTACGAAGCGTTAGAGCTGTTGATGGAGTGGATGGACGAAGGGCGCGTTCGACTGGTGCCGAGTACATCACTTTTTTAGTAACTGAGTGGATATACATTCATACGCTTGCAGCGCTATACTTGCGACGGTTGATCCCTAGCCCGAGCAGGTTTCATGAGCATGACAATTGGTCACGTTTGGTCTGTTTTAACGCTTCAAGACATTACTCCCCCTCAATGGCTACAGGCCAGCCGTCTGAATTGGGTTAGTGGTCGCTTTAGTCAATGGAAAAAGGACAGCTGGGTTTTAAGGAAGACTGAACTGATAGGTCTCATTTTAGTCAGTCTTGTATTTGGGCTAGCTCCATTCATTTCGACGACACTCATTGGCATTCTCTTACTCTGCTGTGCGGGCTTCTGGGGAGTTTTGGTGTTGACAGAGCCGGGCGGATGGAAAGTGACTCCGATTCATTTGCCTGTAGGTGTCTATTGGGCGATCGCCACCCTTGCAACAGCCTTCTCCGACGTTCGGGCTCAAGCGTTTGAAGGATGGATTAAACTCACGCTTTACCTGCTCCTGTTTTTGCTTTTGGCGAGATTGATGCGATCGCCCAATAGTCGCACCACGGTCATTTCGGTCTATCTGCTCGTTGCAACATTTGTGAGTGTTTTTGGACTGCGTCAGTGGATTTTTGGAGCCGATGAACTGGCGACCTGGGTTGATCCGGAATCATCACTGGCAGGAACAACGCGAGTCTACAGCTATTTGGGAAACCCTAATCTGCTAGCCGGATATCTCATTCCAGCAACCATTTTTAGCGCAGCCGCTATTTTCTTTTGGAAGCATTGGGGCGTTAAAGTGCTGGCCGCTGTCATGCTCATCACCAACATGGCCTGTCTTGTTCTCACCTTTAGTCGAGGCGGATGGATTGGATTTGTTGTGGCAGGATTTGGATTTCTGTTACTCCTGATTTACTGGATTTTGCCTCTCTTGCCACGCTTTTGGGCCATGTGGCTAATTCCCATGGTGTTGGGCGGCACGACAGCCTTCTTAACCATTGCCGTTTCCACTGTTCAGCCCTTGCGAGACCGATTTGCAAGCATCTTTGCTGGGCGAGAAGACAGCAGCAACAATTTTAGAATTAACGTCTGGAATTCCGTCATTGAGATGATTCAAGCCCGTCCGGTGTTGGGCATCGGGCCTGGAAATGACGCGTTCAATGCGGTCTATCCCTATTACCAAGAACCCAATTACACGGCCCTCAGTGCTTACTCGGTGTATCTGGAAATTGCGGTCGAAACGGGATTCATTGGGCTCGCCTGCTTTTTATGGCTGATGGTGGTGACGTTTAGCCACGGATGGAGGCAAATGCGTCGGCTGCGGAAGATTCGTCACCGGGATGGATTTTGGCTGATAGCGGCGATCGCCATCATGGTCGGTATGTTAGCCCATGGCCTGGTGGATACCGTGTGGTATCGCCCGCAAGTGAGTACGCTGTGGTGGCTGATGATTGCACTGGTGTCGAGTTACCTGCCTGCTGACCCAGAACAGCAGACGCTCGACGCATGATGTGTTCTCTAGAATTGTTTTAGACGTGCTTGTTCTGGACTTGCATTTCCGGACAGGCATTTTCCGGACTCACTAGAGGAATGGGCGAAAGGTCTGGATAGCGTCCATTTTTCTAAATACCCCTATGGATTCCGGCATCTACACCTTCACAAAGTCCACCTCTGGTCGGCACTGGCGGCACTGGCACTGGCACAAACTTCTGCTTGGTATCGCTGTGCTGGGAGTTTCTGCGTGCGATTCTTTAGCCAATTCAGCCCCCCTTGAGGAAACGGGCGATCGCCCTAACCGTCCCAACGAATTAGTTTGGGCACGCCCTCACGATGTCGATGTGCTGCACCCCCATCGCACCACCGACATCTTCTCATGGCAGATCATGGATCAGCTCTACGACACTCTGCTCGCTTTTGATGAAGACGGCACCATTGTGCCGAATTTAGCGAAGGAATGGCAGATCAGCGAGGATGGTTTGACCGTGAATTTTCTGCTGCACGACGATATTCAATGCCATGACGGCACAGCATTCGATGCAGAAGATGTGCGATACACGGTTGAGCATGCCTTACGGACAGAAAAGCCCAGCGAGACTGTCACCAATTGGGGGGGCATCACTCAGTTCACGGTGGTGAATGCTCATCAGGTTCAATTTCAATTTTCGGAGCCCTTCGCCCCCTTCATCCCATTTATGGCCGATCCGTTTGCCAGTATGCTGTGCGACTCTACAGAAGTTGCTGAAGCGGATGATGAGCTGCAAGTGGCTGTTGGAACAGGCCCCTGGACGGTCGAACGGTGGACACCCGGCAAGGAGCTGGTACTGGAACCGAACCCCACTTACGTCAATCGAGGTCGGCCTGTGGAGAATCCGGGTGCGCCCTATCTCGATCGCCTGATTATTGAAACGGTGCCTGAGGCATTTTCTAGAGTGTCGAACTTGAGGTGGAATGATGCAGACCTCATCACCGATCCCCCGATTGATGAGATGGAGTCGCTCCGGCAAAATCGGGATATTGCACTGCATTTGGCTGACAACACGGGCCAGAGCATCTTCTTCCAATTCACAGCAAAACGCCCTCCATTTAATGACCTGCGGGCTCGACAGGCGATCGCCTATGCCCTTCATCCAGAAGAGGCGATTCTCGAAACGTTTGACGGCTTGGCCAAGCGAGAACATTGTCCTGTAGCGGATGGAGTCGTTGGCAATGATCCTGATTGGTGTGCAGAGACCGGATATAGCTATGACCCCGAACGGGCGATCGCCCTTCTGGCTGAGCTTGGCTACGGCCCCGATAATCCCCTTGAAGTGAATTTGATTAGTTGGAGTGGCGATCGTCGAGAAAAAGTGCTGTCCATCTTCCAACAACAACTCGCTGAAGTCGGCGTCAAAGCGACCCTAAATTTGATGGATATCAGCACCCTCAATGCCCGCGTGCAGCTTGACAACGCCAAGGAAACCGGACCCGGCACCATTGATCTCATGGGGTGGTCGTGGTACGACGCAGACATTTTGCACGCCCTGTGGCATTCTCCTGGAGCCTACGGGGGCTACCAATCCCCTGAGTTGGATGCATTACTGCGCGCGACGCAAGCCACTGCTGACCCTGATGTTCGGCTACAGCGCATTCAGGCTGTTCAGGCATATCTTCTAGAACAAGCCGTCGTCATTCCGATTTATACGCCCGGATGGCTCTGGATATATGCTTCTAAAGCTGAACTTGAGGGTCTAAAAATTGGCCCGTTTAATCGTCCTCTGTTCAACGATGTGCGTTGGAACCAGTGATCAGCCTGCCGTGGAGGGCTTAAAACGCATATGCAGTTTGCAACGCCCAAACAATCAAGAACGCGATGCTACCGAGAATAAGAATGCCAGAAATGGCAACAGCAGGTAATGTGTCGGCACTGTCAAATTTCATTGTTCCTCGGTTTTGAGGGGTCATGTGATTTGCTCCTTATAATCCGTCACGAATCAGTTGATTAGTTGATTAGTAAAAATTTTCTCTTTCAGCATGCCTAAGGATCCCCAAGAATCACCAACATTTAGCAAATTCTTCGGGATTGCTCAAAATTGCTCAAAATTCCCAACATCAGATTCCGAAGAACAGATTCCACAGCGTTAGAAGAGTGGCCTTCAAAGGACACCGTTGCTGTTCGATACTCACTCGTAGGATTCATGACTTCATCGGCTGTCCCGTTGACGTTGGATGACTCTCGCTCTTGAGACACGGGAGGGATCTGTAGATGGATGCGAAGGGCGTTGGGAGGGCGATCGCCCAGCCGCTCGGCCCATTCAATCGCAACGATGCCGGGTTCATACTCCGATTCATCCCAATACTGCTCAATCATCAGAGCCCCTACCTGCGACGGTTCTAACCGATAGAGGTCGAAATGATAGAGAGGAATTCGTCCCGCGTGATACTCATTCACGAGCACGAAAGTTGGGCTAACAATGTCATCTGGAAT
>JAYKJC010000166.1:0-2714 GCA_035285885.1 Leptolyngbyaceae cyanobacterium
CGAGGCCAAGGAAACCCTCGAAGCGCTGATGCAGGGGCTGGTGCAGCAGAACGCCGAATCCACGCGGGTGATGGAAGAATCCTCCCTCTCCTCGCGCAGCATCGCGCAGACGATTTCCGGCATGGTAATGGACCTGCAGTTTCAGGACCGCAACACTCAGGTCACGGAAAATGCCGTCGCCATGCTCGAAGCATGCCTGAAGGCGCCGGACGATGCCGAGGCCGCCGCGCGAACCGTTTCTGCCATCCGGCTTGGTGAAATTCGCGCGCGCTATGTCGCGCTGCTGCAGCAAGCAGGCCTGATGCCCGAGCACCTGTCCGCCACACCCGCCCCGCTTAGCCTGACGCAGAACCCTGCCGAGGATATTGAACTTTTTTAGGAGCTACCCATGGAGATGTCCCACACCGTAAGCGATGGTACGTGCAACGTCACCCTGCGCGGCAAATTTACGTTCAACGACCACCCGGAATTTCGCGGCCTGCTGACGCAGATCGAAGAGGGCAACGCCACGCGTTTTGTGCTGAACCTGTCACAGGTCGAGTTCATTGATTCCGCCGCCCTTGGCATGCTGCTGCTGGCGCTCGATGCGACCGAGAAACACCAGAAGAAACTGCTGCTGCGCGGGGCGGAAGGCCAGGTACGCAAGATGTTTGAAATGGCGAATTTCCATACGCTTTTCAAGATGGAATAGCGGTCATTTCCTCAGCCATGCCTACTTCAGGTGGATTTATGCGCGACGAATCCGCTGTTGCCTTGCAACTGCGAAGCCTCTAGAAATCCATTTATACGCGACAAGGGCTAGGATTAGCCGTGCTTGGCGGCTGAGCGTAGCAGCGCTACGTGATGACGACACGCGCGGATAATACGACGCCATTGGCCGTAAAAATAGATTTACAGAGGCTTCGCATGGCTGGGCATTCACAGTTTAAAAATATTATGCGCCGCAAGGGCGCACAAGACATCAAGCGCGGCAAAATCTTCACCAAAATCGCCCGCGAAATGATGGTGGCGGCGAAAGCGGGGCCGGATATCAACTTCAACGCCAAACTGCGCGCGGTGGTGATTAAAGCGCGGCAGGCGGGCATGGCGAAGGATAAGATCGATGCGGCGATCGCCAAAGGCTCCGGCACTGGCAGTATGGAGGCGTTCGAGACCGTGCGCTATGAAGGTTACGGCCCGGGCGGTGTGGCGATGATTGTCGAGGCGCTGACGGATAACCGCAACCGCACCGCGGCGGATGTGCGCAGCATTTTCACCAAGAATGGCGGCACGATGGGCGAATCCGGCTCGGTCGGCTTCATGTTCTCGCATGTCGGCCTCATCGAGTATTCGGCGGAAGCCATCAGCGAGGAGGTGATGCTTGAAGCTGCCATTGAGGCGGGTGCTGAGAACTGCGAAACCACCCTGCAGGGCGAAAGCGGCGGCACCCACACCATCACCACCAGCATGGAAAGCCTGCATGCGGTACGCGAGGCGCTCGGCATTGCGTTTGGCGATCCGCTCACGGCAAAATTCACTTTCCTGCCCACCATCACCACCGCCTGCGCGGGCGACACCGCCGCGGCGCTGATGGAGCTGGTGGAGGCGCTTGAGGATAATGACGACGTGCAGGAAGTGTTCACCAACGCCGACTTCCCCGAAGCGGTGCTGGCCAAACTTGCCTCGTAATTGCAGCCATGCGCATCATCGGCATTGATCCCGGCCTGCTGCACACCGGCTGGGGCGTGATTGAAGCCAAAAATAATGCGCTGCGTTTTATTGCCGCCGGCACCATCCACCCGCAAAAAAATCTGGCGCTGGCCGCACGCCTGCATGTATTAAACACGCAGCTAGCAGTCATTGTGGCAGAGCATAACCCTACCGCCGCCGCCGTAGAGGAAACGTTTGCTAATGTAAATGGTGCAAGCACGCTAAAGCTTGGCCAGGCACGCGGCGCGCTGTTACTCACGTTAGCGCAAGCAGGGCTGGAGCCTGCGGAATACGCAGCAAATACCATCAAAAAAACGCTCACGGGGCGCGGCCACGGAGCAAAAGCACAGGTGGAGCATATGGTAAAAATGCTGCTGCCAACCGCAAAAGGCTCACTCACCGCAGATAGCTGGGACGCACTGGCCGTTGCCATCTGCCACGCACAGCACGCCGGAAGCAATTTAAGGTAATCTTAACCTATCGGGCGTAGGCTTAGAAAGGCGCATCATGTAGATGCATGCTCAATGGTAATCCATGTAGGGAGTGCTTATGCTTAACGCTCTTTCGGGCAGCGCTTTAACCGCTGGCCTGCTGCCCCGCCAGAATCTCAGCCCGTTTAGCGATGATAAATTCAATGCTTTTCAGCCCAAAGCACCTGAAAATGCTGGCCCGGAAAAAACACCTACTCTTTTTCCGCAGATTGAAGATGTGGTGAGTATATCGCTGGAAGCCAAAACAACCGCTTCCTTTTCGCAAACACAGCAGCGTGGCTTTGGCCAGTTTGCCACACAAACCAATTTAAGCGTGAACTCAAGCCTTTCTGCGCGCATTGAACTGGCCGATGGCAGCCTGATCACGCTGGATATCAACCTGCTATATGAATCAACTTCGCTTTCCACTGGCCGCGGCAACGGCCGTGCATTCAGTGAAAAAAGCGCTGAATTCGCCGTGCAGGCCTATCAGGATGCTGCCCGCAGCGCACTGGCCGCCATTGGCATTGATTCTGGTTTCATTGCAGACACACT
>JAYKJC010000167.1:0-5755 GCA_035285885.1 Leptolyngbyaceae cyanobacterium
ATTGACTTCGCCCCTGCGCGATCGCTTTGGCCTGGTGCAACGCCTCCGGTTCTACGAACTTGATGAACTCACTCAGATTGTGCTGCGGACGGCTGAGATTCTCAAAACGCCCATCACCGATGATGGATCCATTGAAATTGCACGGCGTTCTCGCGGCACTCCCCGCATTGCCAATCGCCTGCTGCGGCGGGTGCGAGACTATGTTCAAGTGAAATCCACGGGGGATATTACAGGGGCGATCGCCGCTGAAGCTCTGGAACTCTTCAATGTTGACCCCGTCGGACTCGACTGGACCGATCGCCGTATGCTGACGGTGATGATTGAGAATTTTGGAGGTGGTCCCGTCGGCCTCGACACTCTCGCCGCTTCTACAGGGGAAGATGCCCAAACCATCGAAGAAGTCTATGAACCCTATCTCATGCAGATTGGCTATCTCCAGCGCACCCCACGGGGACGCGTCGCGACGCCGCTTGCCCTAAAGCACCTGGGCTATCGAGTGCCCGATCATCAGATGTCGATTCTTTCGTTTGATAAGGAAGAAGATTCGTAAGTGAAGGGCGATCGCTAACTGTTTAACGGAAGACTCCCCCGCTTCATTTGTTCGCGCTCAATGGCTTCAAACAATGCCTGAAAGTTACCCTCTCCAAATCCTTTAGGTTGCTGAGGTTGAGCGCTGCGCCTATCAGCCAAGGCGCTATCAGATGGACGAATATCAGACGAGCAAATAGTAGACTGACGCTGGATGATTTCAAAGAAAAAAGTGGGTTCCTTAAAAATTGGCTCGGTGAAGATTTGAAAGAGCAAACCGTCTGAAACATCGGTCTTCCAATCTGCGAGAATGCCCTGTTGGGCGATCGCCCCCCAATCGTAATCCTGGAGGACTGAAGGCCGAAAACCGCTGCGTTTAGGAAGCTGTTCGTAGTAGCTGTCTGGAACGCTGAGAAACGCAATCCCCTTCTCCCGCAATCGCCCAACGGTTTGAATAATGCGCTGAGTGGAAAGCGCAATGTGCTGCACACCTGCTCCCCGATTCTTACCTAAAAATTCCTGAATTTGCGAGTTTGGAGACGACGGCTCATTAATCGGCAGCGTTGCGTTGCCATCCGGGTGCGCCATCACAACACTATGCAGCCCCGATCTCGGCGTTTGAATGGAGAAGGTCTGCTGGTAGCGAAACCCAAAAGCGCGTTCATACCAGGCTGCTGCTTTCAACATCTCTCCATCCGGCACGTTGAGTACCACATGGTCGATTCCCAAAAGATCAGGCTTCTCCCCTATCGGCAGCGCCAACGCAACGGTTTCTGCCAGAGCATCGCCTGTATCTATAACAGAAACAGACTCCCAGGCAGGAGAGGCCAGATAGAAAGAGATGGGATGATTCTGTTCAGGCATCTCATCTGAGCAATATTCCGTTAGTGTGTGGCGCAAATCCCCCCATCCAGACACGATCGCCTGTTTCACAGTTCCCGTAGAAAGCTGTCGAGTTGTAATGGCCTGAATAGGTTCTGCACCTGCGTGAATAGCTTGGGTATAAGCCCGCTCAATATTGGTGACGCTGAAACCAACATCCGACACCCCGCATGGGTGTTGCTTGAGATAGCGCTCGACGGCTCGGAGCGAGAGGTGTGGAATGAGGCCATGCTGCGGCTGCGGCAAGAACCCCAGTACCGAAATAAACCAATGAGTCCAAATGGTGAGGTCCTCTAGGAAAAACGTGACCGAGTTAACATTCATTCGGTTTTGTGTACCCTAGTTCAAAATTTCGCCTTTGATTTTAGAGTATGAACCCCCAAACCATCGTAAGCCTTGGGGCATGATTTTTGGATTAATATTATCTGACGCTTTTGCGACAGGACATGGAACGTGCAAATTCTACACTGCTTCCTGATCTCCTTGAGGTGCAATAAAGTTTTCACAATCTTTGCCCAATCATGTTTAGAAATATAGGGTTATGCGCATTCGTTAGGCATGGATAGGCGCGGCGCGCCCCACCTCTCGCATTTCACTTCACAAATCACTTAGGAACGCTGTATGTATCGTATTAAAGTTGAAACGGTGATAGTAAAAACCCCTTATGAACTCTGATCCCAAACAGTCGATTACAAGTGGAGCCGCATGGTTAGCAGCCCTCGGCGTTCTGATGATCCTCATTGGAGCGTCTGCAACAATTACTCCACTCTTTTCACCCAGGTCAATTGCATTTGTTCTGGCCTGGGTGTTTCTGGGGGGGGGCTTAATTCGAGTCGTTCAAGCGTTCAAGTTTCCAACAAGCCGCAACTTTTTGCTGGGTCTACTCGCAGGAGTTGTTGATATTGTGACGTCCATTCTCATTTTTTCCCAAATTGCTGGAACGACGGTTCCTCTCAGGTGGGCGATCGCCTTTACCTTGATCCTTGGGGGAATTTTGGAAACTGTTTTAGCGGTGCGGTTGCATCGTGAGGATATACGAAATTGGGGGTTTGTCAGCGGCATCACGTCCATCGCATTGGGAATTGCTGCCGCCGCTGGGATCGCAACTGGAGTGACTTGGCTTTTGGGACTGTTGGTGGGGGTAAGTTTTGCCATTACCGGCGTGTGGTTTCTCGTGCTGTCCTCTGGAATCCGAAGCATCGTAGATTCCTAGGGCGTGTTTTAAAACTAGCTGAAAGGGTTGTTTTTTCGTGCGCAAAGCGCACGAAAAAACAACTTTTAAAACAGACCCTAGGACATGCTTTGAATCTGCATTGAAAGCATGATTTTGGGTCTGCGTCGCCCGCTAAATATCCGCTTTTCTTCGTTAATTTTGGAGTTTAGACCAAACGCAACTTTACTCTACCCGTGGGGGCAAGGCACCGTCTTTCCCCTACTACATATAGCGCTATGCACGTTGGTTAAGTACGGTTGTGCGGGGCTCAGTGCTCTTCACACAACCGTTTTTGTGCTTAACGCGGTTGCAACCGCTATAAATGAAGATTAGCGACACTGAATCATGAGTAGTTCAGGCTAAACTGAGAGGCTGTTCCACGGCTGTTAAGGGATCGCTCAATGGATGCACTGCATAATGTATTTCACGAAGAGCCCATTGGCTCCTTCGCCCTACTACTGGCCATTATCTTAATCGTACCCCCCATCTTTGAACGCTTAAGACTGCCCGGTGTATTAGGTCTCCTCGCTGCTGGCGTTGCTCTTGGCGACAACGGCCTCGGGCTGCTCACCGTCGAATCTCCTGTCATGGAGCTACTGGCCGATGTGGGGCTGCTCTATCTCATGTTCGTTGCTGGCCTCGAAATTGATCTGCCCCAACTGCGCAAGGTTAAATATCGTTCTGCCAGTTTCGGAGCCTTCACGTTTACTCTGCCTTTGATCTGCGGCATTCTGATTGGGCGCTGGTTTCAGTTTGATTGGAACGCGGCCATTCTCCTTGGGTCATTATTGGCTTCTCATAGCCTCATGACCTACCCAATTGTGCGACGGTTGGGCGTTGTCGCTAATGAAGCGGTCACCATTACTATTGGGGCGACTATCTGTACTGACATTGGTGCCCTCATCGTATTGGCGATTTGTCTGGGTATCCATATCGGGGGCTTTAGTGCCACGAAACTCGTTCTACTGCTGGTGCTGTTGGCGCTTTATACCTTTGTTGTCCTCATTGGCCTGGATCGTCTGGGAAAAGCCTTCTTCCGGCGATCGGGTGGAGACGAAGGCACGCAGTTCCTATTTATTCTGCTGGCTGTTTTTGTGGCGGCTCTTGGGGCACAACTGATTGGCGTTGAAAAAATTGTGGGCGCTTTTCTCTCAGGTCTGGCTGTCAATGATGTGGTTGGAGATGGCCCCGTTAAAGAGAAAGTTGTTTTTGTCGGCAGTGTTTTATTTATTCCTATTTTCTTCGTCAATATTGGGCTGTTGATGGACCTGCCTGCCTTTTTGAGCAGCCTGTCGGCCTTCGGCCTCGCCGTTGCTATTGTTCTTGGATTGATCGGAAGCAAGTTCTTAGCAGCCCTGATGGCTAAAGTTTGTTTTGGCTATCGTTGGCGGGTAATGATCACCATGTGGGCGATGTCTATTCCTCAAGTCGCCACTACCCTGGCGGCAACCTTAGTGGGCAATCGGGTTGGCATGCTGAGCGATGATGTCCTTAATAGTGTCGTCGTGATGATGTTAGTCACTGCAACCCTGGGGCCAATTATTGTATCGCGAGCGGCGGCGGGGCTTTCTATTCCAGAGCAATCTCTCAAGACGGAGATCAAACAATTTGAGGAACCGTCCAGTATTCGACAGACGACCGGGCTAACAGTCGTGGTCCCTGTGTATAACCCACAAACCGAACAACATTTGATTGAACTCGCCGCTCTACTGGCCAAAGGAGGAGTAATCGTTCCCCTAGGGATCACCCTGGCACGACCCCATATGACCCGGCGAAAGCTAAAGCAGGCGATGAATCGAACTCAAAATCTTCTGGATAAGGCAGAGGAATTTAGCCAGGGGCTTGGGGTCAGTGTTAAACCGCTATTACGAATTGATGATCAGGTACCTCAGGGCATTTGTCGCGCTAGCCAAGAGCAACGGGCGCGGTTGATTGTGATGGGTGGAGCAACTACAACAGGGCTACGGGCGCGATTGTTTGGCAACATTATTGATAATGTCTTTTGGGCTGCACCTTGTCCAGTAGCCGTGGCTCGATTAACGGGGCCACCTCGGGAGATTCATTCTCTATTGGTGCCTGTGGAGAACTTTTCGCAACGAGGAGTGCGAGTCGTGTCTTTTGCGCGGTTATTGGCAGAAGCAGTGGAGGCATCGGTCACCTTATTGCACTTGGCGCAGCAGGGGGAGTCAGACGAGTGGTTAGCCGCAGAGATGGCCACCTTAATTGAGCGGGTGCATTTTAATGAGTCCGTCAGGACGATTATTTTGCGGGGCAGTGACGTAATACAGGAGATTCTGCGGGAGGCCCAGCACCACGATCTGGTGGTATTGCATTCGCAACGACATCAGGTGGTGGCAGAGGGATTCGGCTATAGCGATATCACAAGTCAACTGGTGAGTCAGCTAACCTGCGCCACAATCGTACTGGGTGAGTCGCATTTGACTTAGAGTTGGAGGTAATGCAGCACGAACCGTTGCTGCTCGCAGTTCTATTTCAACTAAGCGATTCAACTCTGCTTGTTGTTCTGGCGACAGTTCCTGCCCTTGGTCTCCTGCTACCCGCCACAGATTCATCAATTCCAATAACCGTTCCTGTTGCTCAGCACTGAAAAATGAGTTAGGACGAAAGTTTTGGATAACCGGCAGTGTACTAAATTCCATCTCGCCTAACTGGGCAGTTAAGGCATCAAGAGCCTCTCCAGCAGTTCTACCGACAGAATGCTTGTCTTCTGCGATCGCCCGATAGGATTTCTCCCCATTAACATCAGAGATTGGCAATATCGGGCGACTTAGCCTCAAACGCTAACAGATAACCCTGGCTGCCTGACATATCTTATTGCCTAGCCAGAGGTTTTGATAATGTAGGTTGCGGTTGAGCTTGCGAAACCCAACACAGTCAGATTTTAACAGCATTGTTGGGTTTCCTTCCGTCAACCACAATCTACGATTTCTGGTCATTTTAGGAGATTTGTCAGGCAATCAGCAGATAACCTGGCTGTGCTGCCTCCATAGGTGAGTGGTGCAGTACGACTATTACTAGGCGGAAAATTCTACTAGACGGAAAAATTCTTGCGATCGCCCCAAATAGAGTGAATCGCAGAATTTTTCCGTACATTACCCCAAAAAAAGATCG
>JAYKJC010000168.1:0-7755 GCA_035285885.1 Leptolyngbyaceae cyanobacterium
GTCGAAATCAGAATTCGCTCGGCAGATACTTGGCGCTTGCCTACCTCAACGGTATGCGGGTCAACAAATGCGGCCTTTCCCTGGATCAGCTCAACCCCTGCTTTTTCCAGGAAACTAATGTGCAGACGGCTCAAGCGATGGACTTCGTTGTCTACAGCGTCTGCAAGGTGCTTCCAGTTAAAGGAAGCTGTGACCTTCTCCCATCCATAGCCAACGGCATCTTGATACAGGTGCGAGAACTGTGACGCATACACTAAAAGCTTTTTAGGGACACATCCCCGAATGACACAGGTTCCTCCTACCAGATCTTCTTCAACAATTGCGACATTTGCTCCATAGCTAGCGGCTCGTTTGGCCGCAGCGAGTCCGCCTGAGCCAGCGCCTAACACGAGTAAATCGTAGTCGTATGTCATGATTGGTACCTCCGTCAACAATTCCATTGTAGGTAGAGACAACAGTTCTATGAAATGCTCTATGAAACTTCAAACTTCTGAATGGTCGATTAGGCAAGTGTTCCATATTCACTCTTAAATTCCGGCGTCAGAATGGCCATGCCCGCTTTCACGGCTGGACGTGCCTGTAGCGTCTCTACCCATCGCTTGACATTGGGAAAATCTGCTAAGTAAGAAGTTGCCGTTGCGATAATCCAGGGATAGGTTGCAATATCGGCAATAGAATAATCCCCGGCAATATAGGAGGTTTCTGTAAGTTGGCGATCGAGCACGCCCAATAGACGCAACGTTTCTTTCTCATACCGCTGAATGGCGTAAGGAATGTGCTCAGGTGCAGCATGACGAAAGTGACCGAGCTGCCCAAACATTGGCCCCACACTGGCCATCTGAAACATGAGCCATTCAATGACACGGAATCTTTCGGTTGGATCGGTAGGCAATAGCTTACCTGTCTTTTCTGCGAGATAGATCATCATGGCCCCCGATTCAAACACTGTGATGTTGGCATCACGGTCATGAATTGCAGGAATCTTACTGTTTGGGTTAATGGCCACATATTCAGGTGAGAATTGCTCACCCTTACCAATGTTAACGCTGTGAATCGTGTAGGGAAGCTGAAGTTCTTCCAGGAGAATGGCGGGTTTACGACCGTTGGGCGTGGTGTAAGTGTATAAATCAATCATGGTGCTGCTCCTTATCTAGAATAAATTGGAGGTATGCTGAATGAGCAAAGAGCGATAGCAAGACATAGCCTGAAAAGCACGAGTTAGCAAATATGAGCCGAAAGGCTGCAAGAGACCACTTTCTCAGGTATGAAAGGAAATTTTACTCACTGAAATTATGCTTTTTATGGCTGACGTGACCGATGGCTGATTTGACATTGAGTTTGGCCATAAATACTGACCATGTAAGGCACGATGAACGATAGGGTACCCGATAGCCATCGGCTGCGAGTCATCTCATTTTTGAGGAGGGCATCGCCGTGATTAACCGTAAACACTAAAGACCCGATAACAACCGCCATGCGAATTGCGGTCGGCATGAAATGCGGATTCAACAGATTTTTTCGGTACGTATCGAACGTTAATCGAGCTGGGTCTGATGGTGCAGGCTGAGCGGGACGGGAGTCGGGAGATTGAGCGTGACAGTCGCTTGAAAGCCATTCACGTTCTCCTCCAAAACGAAGCGTCAACTCATACAGCTCATCGCAGGGACGAGTAGCGAGTGGATTGGACTCTGTTGCCAACATCACTGCGATCTCCTTTTCTGAGATAGTTCAATCATATACTTATTATGTAGACAGGTCTGTATATTGTCAAGCAATTAAAAACTTCACTCTTTGAAAACTTCTATTGATTGCGTTTTTGTCGGTGATTGGTTAGCTCGGGAGGTAAGGTGGAAGGGCGATCGCCCTGATCTACAGCGCTGTGCGCTGAGGTTACGCACAGTTGTGTGGGGTGCCCGCGCCCCACACAACTGTGCCCGTGCTTAATGCAAATGCACATCGCTATATCTCCGTATTCGTTCATGCCATAAAAAGCTCTTGGGCTATGACCCAAGAGCGATATACCTGTGATGAGGAACTTGCGAGAAAATGTTGCTGATTCGAGGGATGGATTTTCGTAGGGGCGTACGGTCGTACGCCCCTGTGGGCAGTCATTTTATAGACTGTGTTTCTGAGCTTATCTTACGCAGACGAGTCCAGATCAAAGTAATCGTATTTCCGTTTGCTGTGAATGCTTTTCATGTGCCGTTTCACCGTGTTCACAGAGATATAGAGCTTCTCAGCCATCTGTCGATAGGTGAAGCCTCGTAAATGGAGTTCCCATACTTCGGTTTCACGGTCGGTGAGTTGGTACTGCTGGGCATCAATGAGAGCCTGCTGGTGAACGGATTCTGTCAGGTTCTCGAACGTAACGACGATAAAGGGATGGCGCTGGGGGCCCAAATGCACCCATCTCGCATGGAGTTGAAGCTGTAGTGGAGTCATTTCATTAAGAACCACCACATCCTGTAGCTGGATATGCTGGTTCTGAAATAACTCTCGGCTTTCAATTAAACATTCAGCGAGATGCTTAATGGTTTCAGGCAGCTCAGTTAGGCTGTGCTTTCTAGATGGGTGATTATCTCGGTCATTCGATTCAATTCGCACCCCAGAGCAAAAATGCTTTGCCCTGGGGCTGCAATGAACTAGATTTCCCTCACCATCCAACAGCATGAAGCCTTGGAAAGGAAAGAGATGATCCAGCAACGTCTCAAAGACCGTTGCGAGAGGGTTGAGTGGACTTGTATCAGCATACTCCGGTAGGGGAGCGAGAGGGGGGAGCACGACCAATGTGGGGGGCTCCTGCTTGGTTTGAGTTTTGGTATTCAACACCCGATTGTCCTCTTTATTAATTCAGCAAAGCTGATGATATGCAGAGGAAATGTTCTAAAAGGGGGATTAGAACATTGGTTGAAGCTGCACGCTCATCAATTGATTCCAAATTCTCATTGATTGCTTGCGGTGCCTATGAGTGGCATGAAGGATGCAGAAGGGTACGGTATCGTACTGTTAATGTCTGCGCATTCTGGAATGGGTATGAAGTAGGGTGAAGTTTTTATTAGAAGGTACTTTCTATGACACGATTTTCTTAATCGGGGTTTAAAAACAGCATCTTATCGAAGATTGGAGGGCTGGGATGCACAACGTTCCTCAATCAAATAAAGCACATGCCAGCAAAATAGCTGCAAATAAACTGGATGCCAGTAATATTAGCGAGTGGTTTCCGCGAACTGAGCAGAATCGCTATGTTGAGGCGATCGCCGGTCAGTCTGGGCTGACTCGCAAGCAGGCCACCTGTTTGGTGCGGTTGTGGGGATATGCGGTTCTGCAACACTCTGGGAAGAGTGAACCCATCACATCGCTCAATCAGCAGGTGACGACTGTGATTTGTTCTCACCGTGATGCGGCTAATTTGTTCTACTATGACCAAAGTCGAGGGAGCGAACGTTCAGCGGGGATGATGATTGATCAGCTTGTTGAGAAGCGCTTGATGCAGCGGGAACCCTTTGATGGAGGGCCGACTCGTCTGAGTTTACAAATTCCAGAGACGTTTATCCCGAAAGATGCGAACCCTGATCATAGCTCAGTCTATGCAGATGCGTTTCAGGTTCGCAGAGATACTTCGTTCGTCGCAACTCTCATCGAGGACAGCTATAGTTGGGTCAGCCATCAAGTGGAGGCTCCTACCTTCCAAATTACCAAGGGACTGCGCCGATGGTATGAAAAGTGTCCCAATGGGCTACGGGTGTTGAGGAAGGAGAGTGATCAAGAACCTGTTGGGTTTGCGGCATTGTATCCCGTTCATGGGGATTCGGAGGAAAACTTTCATTATCCTCCCGGTAAAAGTCTGTATCTGAGTACGCCCGATATCGAAGACCCCATGAAAATGGCACCTCCCGGAGATGCGACATGCTACGCCATCTTTATTCGAGCCTGGAGAGTGGAGTGGTCGTATTGGAACTATGGGGCAGTGAGTTTATTTTTAGAAGATACGCAAAATACATTACGGCAGATGCAAGCGCAGTATCCTAATCTCTGTGATGTGTATAGTATGGCGATTCATCCACGACTGGAAGCTCTTGCGTCCGTGTTGGGATTTAAGCAAATGAAAGCTGATCCCACCTCTGCCCTGCGCTGGATCTATATCCCGTTGGATCGGTTCTTGGCGTTAGATATTGACGATGTAATCGCTGATTTTGATTTCAGTCATACCTGAAGGATGGGCAGGAAAGCGTTGCCTCATCCTGAAAATTAGCAATCCCGAAAGATTACCCTGGGGGGTTATTCCTACATCTTATTCAGAATTCTATACTCCAAACGTAAGGTATACCTTACACCCTAGAGCAGCATCTGTGAGGTGCCCCATCGCAGGTGCTGCTCTACAGCGATCGCCCGCCCGTCAGAACAGTTGTGAATAGATGCACCCTGTCTATTTACATCGGTCTATTCACACCTGTCTATTTACATCGGTCTGAATCCATAAAGTCTGATCAAACTGTGTGGTTCGCCACAGATTCAACGTTCTGAGTCCTGTAATTTTAGACCAACATCGGTAATACTTTGTTGCTCTCCTAGATGGCGATGCCCTGACTCCTGGTATTAAGGAGCAGGGCGTTTTGTTGGTTGATGACAGAGGCAGGGCGCTATACTGGAGCTCCGACTTTGTAGTCCACTTTAGAAATTGGCATATTTTTACTGAATTTGTTCATAGATAAGCGTAGAGCGATGCTGTCTATCGTTTTTGTTTATCGTTCTTGATTGAGTGACCTGAACATCATGGCTAGCGACTTTAGTTCGACGTTGCTCCAAAAAGCATTTATCGAAGGAACAGGCGGCGATCGCAATGATCCGCCCCAACGTTACCCGATTCGTCTCTGGCAGATGGGTCAACCGCTGACCACTCCCCCGACAGAAACGATTGTCGTGATTCATGGCAGACAGAGTGAGGCATTGGATGAAAGCGAGCCCCTGGAGCAGGTTTTTCCTCGGCTGTATGGACTTGCCGCTGAATTAGCCCAGTCGCCTTCGGCTCAAATTTTACTCGTTGATGCCCGAGAAGCGTTGACTGATCCTGATTTGCCACCCTACCGGGCAGCAGGACGGATTCGGGCGATCGCCCACTGGACGGCAGCTGTGCTTCAGGGAGTTCCTAATCTGACGGTAATCGGCCATAGTTTGGGGGCGCATGTGGCGGCAGAGGCATCGGCACAGCTTAAGGCGTCACGCCTCATTGCCCTCGATCCGGCCTATCCCGCTAAAAATTACGACGTGGATGGTCTGGTGCCCGATCGACAATCGGTGCGCGATGTTGCAGCCTCAGCGCCGCACTCACTGGCGTTTGTGGTGGTGGATGGCCCATTTCAGCTTGGACTTGCTGGAGATAACGACCATGCGGGCACCGCCCACACATCTTTAGTCACTCAGTTTGATGGACTGAGCACCATTTTTGATGCGAATGAAGCGCATGGTGCGGTGATTGATCTGTTCGCGGATTTGAGTCGATATGTGAGTCCGAATACGGCGGTGTTCGATTCTCTATTTGAGTCACTGGTGCGCGATCGCTACGATAATTTTGGCGATCGCTCAGGCGGACTGCACGAAGGCGTGGCCTATGCCGACCGTGATGACTCAAAGCAGTGGCGCTTGGAATGGATTGATGGCGATGGTCAGAACGTTTATTTCGTGAGTGATGCGCTTCCCGACGTTCCCGAACTCGATGATGACAATGGCCTTGACACCATTGTGACCTTGAAGAGCTTCACCCTAGAAGATGATGTGGAACGGCTGATTCTCGGCGGCGGAGCCAATCTTGAGGGAACGGGAAACACTGTTGATAATCACATCTGGGGCAATCAAGGCGATAACCTGCTCATTGGAAAAGGCGGGAACGATGTTATTCTTGCGGATTCTGGTAAGGATGAGATACACGGGAAGTCTGGGGCAGATGTGTTGTCTGGTCATGCCGATGCGGATGTGCTGATCGGTGATAATGGCAATGACATTCTCCGAGGGGGAGACCAGGATGATGTGTTGTGGGGCGATCGCGGTCACGATGAGCTGGTCGGAGGCAGCGGTTCTGATATCTTTGTGTTGCAGAACGAACAGGGCGTTGACACCATCCAAGACTTCGATGTTCTGGTCGATCGGTTAGGGCTCTCGTCAGGAATACGTTTTCTAGACTTGAGCTTTACTCAACTGGCAACGGGCACCCAAATCAGCACGAATGAGGATGTTCTAGCGCGTGTCGATAATGTGTCATCGGCTGAGTTTACGCGCAGCCATTTTGTAGTCGTCTAACGGTGGTGTGGAGCGGCTGCAAATTTCCTTATGCAAAAGCGTAAAGCAATATTAGATAAATTATTGGGTTCGATAGGCTTTGGGAGTCATCTCTGTGAGTTCTCTAAACTTGCGGCTCAAGTGACTATGACTACTGAATCCGCACGACAGAGCGATGTCTAGAATCGACTGATTCGTTTGCTTCAACAGCCGCTTTGCCTGTTCGATGCGCTGCTGAAGTAAGTACTGATGGGGAGACAGCCCTGTGGACTGCTTGAACAATCGACTGAAATGAAACTGACTCATCTCCGTCAGTTGAGCGATGTTGGCGAGTTTCAGGTCTTGGTCGAGGTGAGCATCAATGTAGTCTAAAACCTGAGCGAGCTGGTGCTGAGGTAAGCCTCCGTCATAGGTGGGCAATGCCTGGGGAGTGGTTGCGTGGTGCTGAAGAACATTTACGGCCAGGACATTCGCAAGGGAGTCGAGATAAAGGGGACCGTTTGAGTCATTCTGCTGATGCTCAGTAAGCAACATGAGGGCGATCGCCTCTATCTGAGGATCTCGCACTTTGAATTTGGGTTGCAGGGTTAGGCGATCGCCCTTCCTCAAAGTTTCTTGTGCAATTTGGTCGAGGAACTGAGTATTCAGCCGAATCTGGAGAATATGATCGTCTGACTCCCATCGCGCAAACAGGGGCATATTGGCAGGAGTAATGACCATATCACCCTTGCCGTAGAAATCTAAATGGGTTTTCCCGTCTTGAGCGTGGAGGAGCTGAACAGGTCGAGGGGCGAGAGACATCCAAATTGTGTGATCATTTTCGAAGCACGCCGTGCCTTCGCCTGCTGGATGTTGAATTGGCTTCACCAGAAGACGTTGCTGGGGCTGAGTGACAGTTCTCTCCCAACTCAAAGTTTTGGTGTCCAGTTGTCGAGCAGTACTGTCCTGCATGACATCAATCCATCTTTCTCGCTTCGATTCTAGTCAACTGGGCTTATAATCGCACGATTTTAAAGATTGATCGCAGGATTTTGACAGTCGAGCAAAAATCGTCAAGCATCTCTTGTTCTGTTTTCCTAAGCTAAACATGTCCAGAACGTAAGAGTCCTAACGGATTGAACAGTTCTGACATGACGTTTTCAACGCAGGAGAAAAGAGAATGAAACTTGTGATTTTTGGTTCGACTGGCGGAACAGGGCGCGAAGTGGTTCAGCAATCTCTCGCAGACGGGCACCACGTCACGGCATTTGCTCGAAATCCAGAAAAGCTCACGATTCAGCACCCGAATCTCACGATTGTTCAGGGCGATGTGCTCGATCCTCTATCCGTAGAGCAAGCAGTTCAAGGCCAAGATGCGGTGGTGTGTATTCTTGGGTCAGGCCAGCAGTTAAGCGGAACCGTTCGCTCAGAAGGAACCCGACAGATTATTCAGGCGATGGAAAAGACGGGGGTTCGACGGCTCATCTGCCAATCCACGCTTGG
>JAYKJC010000169.1:0-8769 GCA_035285885.1 Leptolyngbyaceae cyanobacterium
AAAGGGGCAATGGTTATTGCACTGAATGAGTCCATCGAATAGTGCGGTTTCAAACTCTAGCCCGAGATCATCGTCGTAGTCTTTTTCAAATTCGACGGAATGAAGCTCACCATTCGCGTCCAAAACATCTAGCACGAGTTCTTCATCAGCACACAGAAACCGATAGTCGATCAAATCTCTGGGGTGCTGACCGTTGATACTGACGAGGCGATCGCCCGGCTCGAACCCCAGTTCTTCAGCGATGGAACCGGGAATCACGCGGGTGACAAGGGCAGGCTTTAGGGTTGCAAGGCTCATAGACAAAGCGCCAGGGGTGATGACTAGATGTTATGAACTGTTGCGTTGCTTGGGCGGCACGGGATCATAGCCGCCAGGATGAAACGGATGACACTTGAGAATTCGCCGCACGGCCATCTGACTGCCTTTCAACACGCCATGTTGGGCGATCGCATCCAAGGCATATTGAGAACAGGTCGGCTGGAAGCGGCAACTGGGTGGAAACAGCGGCGAAATAAACCAGCGATACCAACGAATCAGCGTCATAAGCAACATCTTCATTTGCCTATACTAGCAAGATATGCAGCTGCCGATTGTGGAAGATGCAGGTTGCTTATGCCCATTAGGGTGACTCTGCGTTTCACACAAGGAAGACTTAGGAGACTTCTTGAAATGAAATTACCAATCCACGGTGCGTTACGCTTCGCTTTAGCGTAGCCATGCCCTTGGACTAAACGGCACCCTTCTGGCGGTAAAGTCTTTTCTAGAAATCACCTTACAGGTCATGGCGCGACGTTTAGAGCCGTTGCAGCGCGTCAGTTGCCCTCCCCTCTACCTGCTGATTAAGTCATGGCATGCTCGTATAAGATGGGAATCACTTGAGGATTCATTCGGAGATGTTCTTCATAAATCGATCGCGCCTCAGTTTCATTGCTGATAGGGTATTGAGCCTTTGCTCCATTTCCTAACGGGATAATTACGCAAAGACACATGCGACGTTCGGCTGTTCTTATGGGTTTACGCTGAATAAGCATTTTTTAGACTCAGTATTATCTCGGACTTCATCAAGTCTTTACATAGACACTGGGATTCATCCGGATAAATTCAACAAACTTTTGCATTAAATCAATATGAATTGTGTAGTAAGAGGGGCAACACGCGATTGGAGCTGGCACGGGTGGCAGGTTCGCTATCGATTCATCTCCGCACCCCAATCTCCTCAGACGGGCATTCCTGTGCTGTTAATCCACGGTTTCGGCTCATCGTTAGATCAATGGGATCGGAATTTAGAAGCACTTGGCCTCCATCATCCTGTCTATGCCCTTGATTTAGTGGGGTTCGGAAAGTCCCAAAAAGCTGCAACCTCCTACACTGTGGCGCTGTGGTCTCGGCAAGTGTACGATTTTTGGCGCTCATTTATTCACCGTCCGGTCGTTGTCATCGGGCATTCTCTGGGGGCTCTCGTTGCAGCGACTGTAGCGAGTGAGTTCCCTGACGCTGTCGCAGGTGTTGGCCTCATGACTTTGCCCGCCACTCGCCAAGAACGGGTTTCGAGTGCCTGGGTTCAGAAGCTCACCAGCAGCGTGGAAGCCATCGTTGCCAATCCCTTACTGATTCGCGTGATCTTTAACATCGCCCGCCAACGACGAGTGCTGCAAAAAGCATTGAGAGCCGCTTATTCAGATGCGTCGTTTGTCACTCCCGCAGTGCTTGATTCATTTGTCGAGCCGACGCTGGATCGAGGGGCAGCACAAACGCTCTGTCGATTGACTCGCTCGGCAACGTCAACGTCCTACAGCAGGAGTCGTGAGGTTCTACTGTCTCAAATTCGTCAGCCAACCTTGCTGATGTGGGGAGAACGTGACCGCATCACCCCCATCGTTCAGGGTGAGCATCTCCATAAAGATTTTCCATCTCTCACGTGGCAGGTGATTCCGAATGGAGGTCACTGTTTTTATGATGAATGTGCTGAATTAGTTAATCCTCTCATTGTGGAGTGGATTCAGAAGACCATTCATTGAGGGCAAGCTCATTGTCTGGGCGGCGACAGATTCAGGGTAACTACAAACTCCGGGCAACGACAGATTCAATCCAGCTAGCCCAAGAATCCTGTATTCACCAACAGACCATCATGAATGGGGTGAACCTGGTTTTGGCTTCCTTTTGATTTTGAACGTCCCTTCCAATCTCGAATGGATTGTGCAGTTCTGGCGATAGGAGAGACGTAGGAGTCGTGCTCGACATCGGTGGACGTTGAATTCTCACGAGGACGTGAGTTCATGCACGTTCCAAGCTCACCCAGGTAGGTTTCTAACTCCAACGCCCGCGTCAACTCCTCGACTGTTCTGTAGCGATCGCCCGGTGCAATCTTAATCATCTTTGACAAGACCTGAGCGAAGTAGTCACTCACATCCACATCGTTTTGCCACAGGACAGCCCCGGTCGCCGGGTCGTAATCAAACTCCAGCGGAGGCTTGCCTGTTAGCAAATAGAGGCAGGTAATGCCCAGCGAATAGAGATCGCTTGAGAATGTCGTACGAAGGGCGAGCTGTTCGGGTGGCGCAAATCCTACAGTTCCTACAAACTGCGTTGTCTCGGCATGTTGAATGCTCTTTTTCAGGAACGTAATTTCGTCTTTTACCGCTCCGAAGTCGATCAAGACCAATCGTCCGTCGCTTTTGCATCGAATGATGTTCGGAGGCTTAATATCGCGGTGGATCACCCGATTGTTATGAACAAAATCGATAACGGGCAAAATCTCTCGCAGAAATGTTTTCACCTCGTTCTCTGAGAGAGGTCCCCCTAACTTGATTTCCTTTGCTAAGTTGTTTCCCTTGATGTATTCCTGCACCAGGAAGAACTCACCGTCACGCTCAAAGTAGCTCAGCAACCGTGGAATCTGAGAATGGCTTCCCAATCGGCTGAGAATTTTGGCCTCTCGTGCGAATCTCTCTCGCGCTTTATCTAGAACCTTGGGGTTATCGACCTTGGGAGAAAGTTGCTTAATGACACATAGGGGCTGACTTGGAAGCGATGTGTCTTTTGCAAGAAACGTGACTCCGAAGCCACCACGTCCCAGTGGACGAATAATTTTGTAGCGATCGCAGAACAACTGATTCAGCCGACTCAGCCGACTCAGATGAGTGCTCGATTGTCGCTTGTCGTGATGGTTATCTAAAGGAGACAATCTACTCAGTGTATTCATGGAGTCATCTGGACGGATGAAAACAGCACTAGGAAATCCATTTCGGGAAAAAGGAACCCATGCCACTCATCATAGCGTTAAGACCTAAATAAGGCGAGGGGAAACTACGGAAATACGCGGATTTCAAGCGTCTAAACCTGTCAAGATTTTATGAACAGCCATCAATCTCCTGTGAGGATCTGTACCTTTACTGGGATTCTTGTCGCTGCTGCCCTCTGAGTTAAGGTGTCGATGACCTCTACTAAATACCCTTTGCGGCACCGCCCTGTTATGAATCAACACCCACGGTGAATACTAAGGATGAATACTAAAGAGATGTGATTCGTGGGTGTATTGTGTTCACACCAATTATTCAAGAAGACAAACAGCCATTCTTTAAGTTTTGGTTTGACGGCCAAATTTACGACGGTTTCTATTACCACAATGAGCTGTTTTACCGTTTACAAACGCTCGAAGCTGAGTTTCGACCACAGCTTTATCATTCGGCCTGTCAGCTTGCCCATCAGGAGCCCGTAATTGTAACCGTATCGAATGATACGTGTAGCCTGTGGGTCAGCTTTCAATCTCCAAATGACCATGTTCTTGCCGAACGAGCCCACATTGTTCAACAGTTTGGGCAGCTTGAAGAGTCGTCCTACTTGTGATTCTGGAAGGGCGATCGCCCAAGGTACCTGCGTGAAAATTTCTCCCCTGGCAATCCATAGACCGGGGTAGCGCGCTCAGCTCACTGCCCCGGTCTATGGATTGCGATTTTCTTGCTCATTCCTAGGGTCTGTTTTAAAAGTTGTTTTTTCGTGCGCTTTGCGCACGAAAAAACAACCCTTTCAGCTAGTTTTAAAACACGCCCTAGGACTTCTTGCGAGAACGAGTTGAACGTGACTTAGCCGCAGGTTCTGGTTCTGGTTCTGGTTCCTCAATTTCTGGTTCATCAGAGGAATCATCAGTGTAATCATCAGAGGAATCGTCATCTGTTCTGGACTCGGGGGCAGAGCCATTAAGTTCATTACTAAATGCTGTGGATTCGCCGAGGGGTTGAGGGGGAAGCTCCAGCTTTTCGCGAACCTGGCGGTTGATGTCTTCTGCAAAATCCAGGTTTTCTTTCATATAGATAACAGTGTTGTCGCGCCCCTGAGCGAGATTGTCTCCATCGTAGCTGTACCACGCTCCTCGTCGGGTGATGATGTCATGTTCTTCGGCCAAATCAAGCAAACACCCCAATGATGAAATGCCCTGGCCAAACATGATATCGAATTCAGCAATACGGAATGGAGGAGCGACTTTGTTTTTGGCGACTTTTACCTTTGCTCGAATGCCAATTTCCTCTGTTCCTTTCTTTAGCGTCTGAATTCGGCGAATGTCTAGTCGAACGGATGCATAAAACTTGAGGGCCTGTCCACCTGTTGTTGTTTCAGGATTTCCGTAGGTCACTCCGATTTTCTGCCGGAGCTGGTTGAGGAAGATAACACTACACCCAGTTTTACCAATGTTTCCTGTAATTTTGCGAAGAGCCTGACTCATCAAGCGAGCCTGCAACCCCACATGGGTGTCTCCCATTTCTCCTTCGATTTCAGCTCGGGGAACCAGGGCTGCAACAGAGTCAATGACGACGAGATCAATTGCATTGGATCGCACCAGTTGGTCAACAATCTCTAATGCGGCTTCTCCAGTGTCAGGTTGAGAAACAAGGAGGTTATCAATATCAACTCCCAAACGTCCTGCGTAAACTGGATCAAGCGCGTGTTCTGCATCGACAAAGGCGGCAATACCATCTCGCTTTTGAATTTCTGCAAGGGCGTGAAGTGCAACGGTGGTTTTTCCCGAACTTTCTGGGCCATAGATTTCAATCACCCGTCCCTTCGGTAATCCACCCCCCAGAGCCAAATCAAGGGTTAATGCGCCTGTGGGAATGGTTTCAACGCGCATACGACTTGCGTCACCAAGCCGCATAATCGTGCCTTTCCCAAAGTTTCGGTCGATTTGACCGAGCACCATATCGAGCGCTTTTTGTTTTTCGGAACTGACGTTGGTCGCCTTAGCCATGAGCACCTCAAGTTGCGATCGCGTGAAAGTCAAGTGTTAAAAAATCAGTGACCTCAGAATTCTGGTCAGAATTTTTGGTCAAAAGTTGATTGGATAACGAGCTGATCAGATAAAAAGTCCATCAGATAAATGATTCAGAAGAAAGTCAGAATTGCATTCAACCTTACTGTTGCATTTTGAAATATCGAGTTAGCTTATAGGAATAATAGTCATTCCTATATTCAGATAGACATTTCAAGTAGACGTACGGATTAGGAAACTCACCCCGTTTCGATAAACCTATTCGAGAACCTACTTCGAAAATTGAGTTCGAAGATTCAGCCCTATAAGCGGGTCGGCCTCGAAACCTCGGGCTACTTGTTGCCTTCTAGCTTATTTAGCTTCTGCTTATTTAGCCTATGCAGTTAACCTTTGTAGATTTAAGGGGCGATCGCTATCATACAATTGTACTAAAATATCGTCACTACTCACAGTATGCTGACTCCTATTGAATTGTCCACTATGCAATCAAGGATTAAATAAAGCAAGGGGTCTTTCACGTGAATCGGAAATATGTCTTAGCATGCTCATTGAGGTGGACGTGTTGAAAATACCGAGTTCAGCCCGAGATCAAAACGTTGTGAATTTCACTTCAGCCATTTAGCGCTCTAAGTGTTCCCATGAACTTTAACCTCTCAAATCTGTTTGCTCCTGATGTGCCCCTCAGTGTTGAGGGGTTGACGTTGCATATCCAGAACTTGTTGGAGCATGATCCCGAGTTGCGTCAGGTTTGGGTGATGGGAGAAGTGTCGAGTTCCAGCCGCTATCGGAGCGGCATTTTCTTCACGCTTCAAGATCCCGATGCTGATGCCTCAATTAGCTGTGTGGTGTGGAATAGCCAAATCAATCAGCTGGCTCATCTGCCCGTTCCAGGCGAGCAATTCATTATCCTGGGGCGTATTCGATTGCATCGAAAGCGAGGTAGCTATCAGCTCAATGTGTGGCAAGCTCTGCCAGCGGGAGAGGGGTTGCGAGCCCTCCGCTATCGACAATTGCGCCAAAAGCTTGAGCAGGAAGGAATTTTTGATGCTGAGCATAAGCGTCCTCTGCCGTCGCATCCTCAGACAATTGCGGTGGTGACTTCTCCTCAGGCGGCGGCATGGGGTGATATTCAGCGCACCTTAAGACGGCGATATCCTGGGCTCCACGTTCTGTTTTCGCCTGCCCTGGTGCAAGGGGATCAAGCCCCAGATTCGATTGTGCGCGCGATTCGGCGGGTCGAAGCGGACGGACGGGCAGAGGTGCTGCTCTTGTCTCGCGGGGGTGGCGCAACGGAAGATATGGATTGCTTTAATGCAGAACACGTGGTGCGGGCGATCGCCCACTGTTCAATTCCAGTTGTGTCGGGGATCGGTCATCAACGGGATGAATCCCTGGCGGATTTGGCCGCAGATTTGTGTGTTCATACGCCGACAGCAGCCGCAGAACAGTCGGTTCCGCTGTTATCAAAGCTCTATGAAAAACATGTTGAGCGGTATGCCCACCTGCAATTTGCCCTTGCCAACCATATTCGAGCTAAGGACGATCAGCTTCATCGACTCAAGGAGCAGCTTCATCGGCTTCAGGTGGATCAGCAAATTGAGCATGAGCAGCAAGCGATTGACTGGTTTCGTCAGCGTTTAATGCAGACGGTTAAGCAACGCTTGCGAACCGCAACTCAGCATCATGTTCTGCTTCAACAGAAGCTACAGACGCTCGATCCTAAAGCCGTTCTTAAGCGGGGCTACGCCTTGATGAAAGACTCCGATAATCGAGTAGTGCGATCAATTGATGACATTTCTCCAGGGGAAGAGGCCATTGTCCTTCTTGCAGATGGAACGGCTCATGTGACAGTGAATGTGATTCATGCTTCATCGGATGCTCCTTCACCGGATGCTCCAGCAACCGAAGGCACATCCTGAAACTCTGCGGATTCGACTCAACTACGTCTTTCTTCAAAATCTTTTTAAGATTCACCCTATTAATATTCACCCTTTATATTGCTCGTCAAGCCTGTTGTCATGTCAAATGTCTCCTCTGAAGCTCTCGATTCTGGTACTGATATACCGTCTGAACGTGCAGCACGTTCATCATCGTCGGTCTCTTCGTTGAGTCTCCCAGAGGATTGGAATTACGAGACAACCGTCGAAACTATCGAGGCGATTATTGAGCGGATTGAAACCGGAGAGATGGAGCTAGCCGATATCTTTGACCAGTTTGCGATCGCTGTTAGCCACCTCCAGAAATGCGAGTCGTTTTTAGAACATCACCGTCAGCAAGTGGATGTGTTGATTGAAACGCTGGTGGATTAGTGGAGATACGAATTCTAGATTCTAGGGCGTGTTTTAAAACTAGCTGAAAGGGTTGTTTTTTCGTGCGCAAAGCGCACGAAAAAACAACTTTTAAAACAGACCCTAGGCGATGCTGCCCCGCTTGCGGGTTTCTTTGTAGGATGTGCTGATGTTCGTTAGTCCAGCCTGAATCATCTGACGTTCGAGGAGCGCAAAAAATCGAGCGCGATCGCCCCCTCTGACAACGGCTTGATTATGGGCTTCTGCTAGCGCCACAGGATAGCCGTAGCCTTTCTGTACCTGGGCGATGGTCAACGTCAACGCGGTATCCAGCAGTTGGGGATCATGGAAGACCCAGGCCGGAAATTCGAGGCGAGCAATTTCAGTGCCCACGTGAATGTAGCAAAAGTGAACCCGGTGGTCTTCGCCATAGAGATCAAGGATGCGGGCGGAACTGCGAAAGATGGGACTGCGTTCTCCGGGCTGGAGTTGGGTCATCCATAGCACTGTGTCCCGTAAGGAGACGAGTTGATGACACGGGGCGGTGTCGGTTTGTCCGGCACAGTGGGTCATGCAGTCTGGAGTGGCGTAGCCACAAAGCTGTAACCGCAGGAAATTGAGCACTTCTCGACTGCGGGACGCGCTGAGATACCCCACCAAAGGAATTCGAGCCTGGCGCAGTTTCTCCCACGCTGCCAACATTGGGGGCAAGAGGCGATCGCGCGCATCGTTGGGCAGCGGTTCTAAAAACCAGTAGATAAGTGAACCATCGACCATCGCCAGATTGGGAACGGGTGGATAGTCCGGGGATGCATCCGTTGCTTCGATGGCTAAATCTGCTAACTCAACGACCTCGGAAACGGTGCGCTGGAGTCCCATCCATTCTTCGGTGCGGATGCCCCACTGTCGAGACTGATACAAATCTTCGGAGCGGTAAAAGACTTCGGGCAATCCATCTAGCAATGGGTAGCGGTTCTGCCCATAATGCAGCACGATTCGTCCGATGTTGATCAGGTAGCAGTAGGCAATTTCATGGTGGCTGGGTGCAATTTGAGACCCATCGGTCGCTACAACGGTGTGAGCCGCAGGGGCAGTGGCGATCGCCGGACGCACATGTAGCGGTTCCAGTGGTTCTGCAACGGAGAAGCCAATGCGATCGCGCCATTCGTGCAGGATCTCAACGAATTTTTCTTGATGGGTTTCAGCCTGCTCAAGTAG
>JAYKJC010000170.1:0-3051 GCA_035285885.1 Leptolyngbyaceae cyanobacterium
CATCATTTCTCACATCACTCTGACTCAGTTGAACATATAACTCAGAAAGAAACCGACTTAATAAGTCAGAGTCTTGTGGATCAAATAAAAGTGTAAATGCCTGTTTTACATCAATCTCCTGAAGCAAGCTTCTACTGAACCCAACATTACTACTCAAAACTTGCCAAAAAATAGTTTGGTGATCCTGGGATAAATCAACCAGTTGCACAAGAAAATCTTCTAATCGCCGTTTAGGCAACTTAGCAACTTGGATATCAGACTGCCCTTTTTGCTCCGCCACTTGTTTTTCTTGACGCTTAATGGCTATGTCTATTCGACTGGATTCTCTCTGACCCTCTCTACACGCAAGATCAGTCAAACTTCGACGCAACTTGAGGGCTTCCAATGCTTGGCAGCTATCATACAGTTTAGATGCTTCTATGCCGTCAATATCCAGCGCCAAAAGTTCTTGCTTAAAAGAGTTTCGCAAGCATTGATTCAAGGTCAAATCAGCGTTAAGAACATAGTCGAGAGCGATCGCCTCCAACCGCTGTCCTTGAAGAGATTCCGGACCTTTGACAATCACACCTACCAAGTCACCATCAGAAAAAACAGGTCCACCGGAGAAGCCTTTCCACTCATCCATCGACTTAGGGATCGAACGAAGGTTTTCAATCCGCAACTGACCAGGAGATTTAGGAGACTGAATTGACTTTATTTCCCCTTTGAGCACATCTACATCTACACCTTTCCCATCAGATGTAACGTTATAGCGGGGAAACCCATAGGCTTTACAACGATGGTCTCGATCTAGGTTTAAGGTCTTAATTCTAGGTTTTATAACAGCATTGTCATAGTTACTATGCCATTTCAAAATAGCTAAATCCAGTTGAGGGTTTTTCCAAACAACCTCAGCCGAAGGCCATGTTGATGGATCGTCTTGGTACGTCCCCAATAATCGTACATGGATGGGGCGATCGCCACAGTCTTTAACCACATGAAAGGCTGTCAGGACACAGTGGGAAAACAGCAAATAGCCACTACCACGACTGGCTGACCGTTCGCCCAATGCAAGAATAATAATTTCAGCTACTTGATTCGTCTGAAATGACATAAGCTCTGCCACAAGATGAACTGATGATTCTTTCCTCTACCTTTGAGGCAATTCAGTCAAACTGGCATCATCAGAAACCGTGACGTGACTCGTGCGTCCCCCTTGACCATCAGGTATCTCCGGGGTGAGCGTCAGCTTAATCGTGTGAGTCGTCATACCCGATCGCTCTACGTCTGCTTTACCGGAAACTTTTCCAATGGAAATCACGCCAATCTGAATCCCACCTTCCCCAGCAACTTCGCCTGTAACACCGCCAGACACTTCCACTTGAAACTCTAACTCTACTGGGCCTAACGTAAATCGTAGGGCTTGACCGTCGCCTTCAGCGATCGCGGTCGATAGCTCCCGGCGCAAACTTTGAATTACCTTGGCAATCGGAATACTGGTCATGGTCATTGACTGAAAGATTATTAAAGACTCTGTTCTAACATACATCAATACTCATGCTCGATACGGAGAGGCTTCAACAGATATTCCCACCCACTCACCGAGCAAAATTTAGTATATCAAAATGGATTGTATCCATTGCAGTGAAAGGAAGACAGGGCAGCAATACCCTTAAGTTGTAGAGGCGATCGCCCCTCTCATGATGTTTGTGACTGTTCAACAAGTTTCACAGATCCACCGAGATCTCCCAATCCCTCCAGCCATAGTTGAGCCATTGCACTCAGATCCCTCATCCCGTTGACGGGAACCGCAGGTGCAAAATTTTAAGATAACCACCCGTCTGGAGGGCAAGATGAAATCTAATTCGGTCAGTGTCACAATTGGACTAGGCTTGGGAGTTTTAGCCCTAATGACATTCGCCATCATGCAGTGGTTACACATTCCCGCTGGAACCCTGCTTGATTGGTTCATTGGGATGGCTAGTTTTTACTGGTTGCTGGCGATCGTCACCATCCCCTGGAATATTTTCTTTGCCGCTAAAGAAGTCTTAGCTGAGGCAGAATGGTCACAGCAGCAAGGGATCACGCTTGAAATCACTCAAATTCACTATGCCCAACAGGTGGCGAAGTGGGGAGTGAGCCTTGCCATCATCCTTCACTTGAGTTCAGCGGTGGGACTATATGGGTTAGCGGCAAGCGGCATTAGTGCGGTAGGCTACGTGAGTGCGGTGGCAACGTTACTGTTAACGGTCCTGCGTCCTGCGATTCGCACCTATCACCATGTGGCCCATCGACTGGGTTTAATCCAACAGCAGGTTCGCTACCCTCGCCAAGATGTCGTGCAAATGCAGACCGCTATTCACGCGCTACAGGAGACTGTCACCCATCTAAGTCGAACCCTTGATCCCCATCAGTCGGACTCCATCGTTTCTCAGCATCAGCAAGAGATGGGAGAACTGCGCCAGCGCTTTGCCAAGCTCAAAGCCTGGAGTGAAGAAGCTTTTGCCCAAAACCAGCAGGAGCATGATCGACTCAAGCGAGAGATCCAACAATCCATCGCCCAACTGACAGAAGATAGCCAGTTTCTTCTCCATGCCCGCGAACTTATTCGTTTTTTCAAAGACGCTTAACGCATCGCACTCCTTGAATTCCCCCAATCAGACCAGTGTGGGATGGAATAGACGGGCAACTCATTATAAATAGGGGCGATCGCCCCCCCATTTTGCAACCTGTGCAAACTACCGTCTCTTGAGTCATTCTGAGTCATTCACGCTAACCCTACGGAACCCCTAGAGGATAAGCCAAGCGCGATCGCATCCCAGCCGTGACCCACTCCAGCACCCCATCCCCGGCAAGGGGTAAGAAGGTGGCAATGAGGGTGGACGTTACAGCGGTGAGCATTAAGTTTGAGCACATTCAGCGGTACTATTTAGAGAGACTCAAGATGTACCGCTCATGAAACCCTACTCTCTGGATCTACGACAGCGCATTATCGACTCCTATACCAATGGTGAAGGGTCCATTCGTCAACTAGCCGTTCGCTATAAGCTTGGTCCTGACTGTGTTCGACGC
>JAYKJC010000171.1:0-4806 GCA_035285885.1 Leptolyngbyaceae cyanobacterium
CATCTTCGTGACGTACTCACGAAGCACGGTATCTAGCCCGCCCCTATGCTGAGAGTCAGGGTTGCTGTAAGGGCGTTGCTGATTCGAGGGATGATTTTCGTAGGGGCGTATGGCCATACGCCCCTACAGTCAGTCATTTGTAAATCCACAAATAGTCTGATTCATCCCCAAATTCAGCAACGCCCACTATTTTTGCTATGTTGCTCCAATAGAGTGATGGTAGGTGTAGCCTAACTCACCACCATTCTTTGACGTTACGGCACAAACTTACCGTTGCATGTTCCTATAAAAATTTTTGCTCGAATCTGCAACACGGGTAACGTCAACTTTAGCGTCGCCAAATGGTGGTGTGAATGACAACTGTGTCAACACCTGGCGTAAGGTCAAAGGGTCATTTGCTTCTACAGCCTCATAACTCGGCTCCGTAACGCCTCAATTTGTATAGATTCTTCTCAATCTATTTCTTTAGGTATAAGGACAAAATCTGCTTTTCATCCACAATAGAGAGCTGATGTAGCTAAAAATGGAGAGCTTCTCTTAAGGTCAACGTTACTGTCTGACGGCTCTCGAATTTGGGATCGATCGCTCAACATGTCTAACGTCGGGATGGGTTAGTGTCGGGATGCCTATGAATTTTTTCTCCTCAATTCGTCTGCGTCCCAAAGCTTGGGGAATTGCAGTTTTGAGTGTGGCGATCGCCCTCCTACTCATGTGGCTCCTCAATCCAATTGCAAGAGTGACGCTGTCTCCATTCCTGTTGTTTTTTGGGGCGGTGGTTGTGGCGTCCTGGTGGGGCGGCATACAGGCCGGGCTAGTCGCGTCTGTACTTTCGGTTTTAGTAAGTGACTATTTTTTCGTCATGCCGCAGTTTAGCTTTGCTACGGGAACAGCGGCAGCGATTCGTCTCGGCATTTTCTTTCTTGAATGTGTGATTATCAGCGTGATGTGTGGCTCGTTGCGGGAAGCTCACCAGCGTCTTGACCGAAGCTATTTAAAGCTGTGGAAGAATGAAGTGGCGTTGCGGGATGCAAATCAGTGGATCACTGACATTCTGAGCAGCATCACCGATGGATTTTATGCCCTGGATTCAAACTGGCGGTTTGTCTACGTTAATCCTCAAACTGAGAAGATACTGGGGCGATCGCGCGACACGCTGTTGGGGCATTCCATTTGGGGCGTCATTCCTGATCTTGAAGGAACGCCCCTTGCTGAAGGGTTTCATCAGGCAATGCAAACTCGTCAGCAGGTGGTGCTTGAATCTCGTGGAGTCACTCGCCCCGATCGATGGTTTGAAATTTACATTAATCCACTGCCGGATGGGTTAACGGTTTACTTCCGAGATTTAACGGCTCGTAAAAAAGATGAGCAAACGATGCGCCAGCATATGCAAATGCTTGACCTGGCAAACGATAGCATCATCATTCGAGATTTTGCAGATCACACCATTAGCTATTGGAATCAAGGCTCAACTCGTCAGTATGGATGGACAGCAGAAGAGGCCATTGGACAAAATTCTCATGAGCTGCTGAATACAGTGTTTCCCGAATCTATTGATTCCATCCGCGAAACGGTTCTTGATCAGGGGTATTGGATAGGAGAGTTAATTCATACAACCCGTGATAGAGAAACCATTGCTGTTATTAGCCGCTGGACGCTTCAAAAGGGAGTGGATGGACAATCGGATTCCATTCTGGAAATTAACACCGATATTACCGATCGCAAAGAAGCGGAGCAGGCGCTCAAGCTGAGTGAGGAGCGTTATCGACTGCTAAATTCTACGTTGTCGGCCATTGTGTGGACGACCGATGCGGATGGAAAATTTATCACTCCTCAGCGAGAGTGGGAAGTGTATACGGGGCAATCTTGGACTAAACATCAAGGCTTTGGTTGGCTGCGAGCGTTTCACCCCGATGATCGAGAGCATGTTTGGAACCAGTGGCAGGGGGCAAGGGAACAGCGAACTGCCTACACATCAGAAGGACGATTGTGGCACGCGGCTAGCCAAAGCTATCGATATTTTGAGGCGCGGGGCATGGCAGTGTTTAACTCCGATGGCTTAGTGCGAGAGTGGATTGGTAATATTACCGATGTCCACGATCGACGGCAAACGGAAGCCGCTCTTCGCCAAAGTGAGGATCGTCTCCGGATGGCGGTTGAGTCGGCTCGTCTGGGCATCTGGAACTGGAACTTGACGACAAATGAGCTAATGTGGGACACCGGATGTAAGCAAATGTTTGGCCTGTCGCCAGATGTGGACATTACCATCGATGTTTTTTTTGATGCGCTCCATCCTGACGATAAAAATTGGGTTTATCAAGTTGTTCAACGGGTGCTTGATCCATCAAGCGGGGGCTATTACAACATCGACTATCGGGTGATCGGCATCGAAGATGATGTTGAGCGCTGGATCTCGGCTAAGGGACAAGCCTATTACGATACTGATGGCACCCCGTTGCGCTTTTCAGGCATCGTTCTCGACATTACTGAGCGCAAGCAATTTGAAAAAGCGCTGATGGAAAGTGAGGCGATCGCCGTTGCCCGAGCAGAAGAACTCACCGCCTTAATGGAAACTACACCTGCGGCTATTTGGATTGCCCATGACCCCCAGTGCCATCACATGACAGCCAATCAAATGGCGTATGCGCTGATGGGCACAGAACCCGGAACGGTGACAACCGTGACTCCTGAAGATGGAGTGAATGCTCTCCCGTTTCAACACTGCCGCAATGGAGAACAGATTTTACCTTCAGAGTTGCCTCTGGAAAAAGCGATGCGCACCGGACAAGAAGTCGTTGATGAACTGGAATTTGTGTTTCCAGATGGTTCTGTGCGCTATCTGTACGGCAAGGCCGTGCCGCTGTATGGGTTTCCTGGGGTGGTGCGAGGAGCCATTGGCGGATTTATTGAGATCACGGCATTAAAGGAAAGTGAAAAAGCACGGGAGCAACTTCTTCTGCGAGAACGTCAAGCACGGGAAGAGGCTGAACGGGCCAACCGCATTAAGGATGAATTCTTAGCCATTTTGTCCCATGAGTTGCGATCGCCCCTGAATCCTATCTTGGGATGGGCCAAGCTGCTGCAAACTCGAAAATTTGACGACGACACCCTGACGACAGCCCTCGCAACCATTGAGCGCAATGCCAAACTACAAACCCAACTCATTGATGACCTGTTGGATATTGCCCGGATTCTTCGGGGTAAGTTAAAGATTGAATTTTCTCCCGTCAACCTGGCAGATATTATCGACCAGGCCGTTGAAACCGTCAAAGCTGCTGCTGAGGCAAAAACTATTCACCTTCATTCCAACGTGTTGGATATTGGACAAGTTCGCGGAGATCAAACTCGACTCCAGCAAGTCGTCTGGAATTTGTTATCTAATGCAATTAAATTTACGCCCAAAGGGGGGGAAGTGCTCGTTCGTCTAGAACGGATGGATACTCAAGCACAAATTTCAGTAGAAGACACAGGTAAAGGCATTTCGCCCAATTTCTTACCCTACATCTTTGATTCATTTCGACAGGAAGACGCATCCATTACCCGTAGATTTGGAGGGTTGGGGTTAGGATTAGCCATTGTGCGCTATCTGGTCGAAGCTCACGGAGGAACCATCACGGCCCATAGCGACGGTGAAGGACTGGGCGCAACATTTGTCGTTCAGCTTCCGCTACTGGATGGCGAATCGCCCCTCAGTCGCTTTGAAGAAGCGCCTCATCAACAAACAGATCTGACGGGAATTCGAGTGCTGGCTGTGGATGATGATCCTGATGCCCGTGAGGTGCTGATGATCGCGTTATCTCATCATGGGGCAGACGTGAGAATTGCTGACTCAGCCGATGAGGCAATGGCTGCACTGAGTACGTTTCATCCTCAGGTGTTGATCAGCGACATTGGGATGCCTAATATTGATGGCTACATGCTAATGCAACAAATTCGTTCCTTACCTGAGTCCGAGGGAGGTCAGATTCCGGCGATCGCCCTCACGGCCTACGCCCAAGAGACGGATCAGCAAAGGGCGATCGAAAGCGGGTATCAACGACATCTATCAAAACCGCTCAGCATTGACCGATTGGTTCAAACAGTAGCAGAGCTGGCGCAACGCTCCAACAGGTAATTGCATAGTGGCGTGACACCGTTAATTGGGTGTCTTAGATGAATGCGTCACGGCTAACGCCTAACGTTCTTACTCTTGGTGAAGCAGACAGAAGGCGTCGAGTGCTGTGAGGAACTGGCGTTCTGGAGAAATTTCAGGAGCGTCTAAGCCGATTGAGCACGTGATGGCGAACCCGTCTGAGTTGGTGGAAGTCGTGGCGACGCTTAAGCCGGTGATGTGAGTCAAGGAGGGAGAGCATGGGGAGGGGCAATTATTGAGGGCGATCGCTTATTTCATCTAAAGGGCGATCGCCCTTCATCCTTATATTTCTGTACTGACGATAAAGATTTCCTGAAATTGTCCGTTTGACTCCCTACAACAGATCTATTGTGCAGAACAGGGTCTTGATTATTGCCTAATTTGGATGATTATCAAGACTGGTTGCGTCATAACATCCCTGACGAGGCAGTTAGCCCGAATTAAATCTGGCTAAGCATCCATTTTAGGGAACTATACTGATAGTGTTCAGCCTAACACCTCTGAGAGGATGTGATATTCAACTCCAGTTCTGGCTAAACACCCATTTTGGGGTAGTTAGCCAGAATACGAAAGGAAAATCCGGCTAAACACAAGTTAGGCTGCTCTAGCTGAGGATGTTGAACTTAGCCCAAATGGATTAGGATGCTCGAAACATCTGCGATGCGCTTGACCACCTC
>JAYKJC010000172.1:0-6439 GCA_035285885.1 Leptolyngbyaceae cyanobacterium
CCGAACAGCACCTTACGCTATCCTCATTGCTATTACTTATTTGTCAAAATAGAGCAGATATGCTCCTCAATCACGACTCACTATGCAAATCACCATTCAAATCTCCGATGAGCTTGAGCAGAAACTCACGCAGCGAGCAACTGAACTCAATATTTCTCTAGAAGCCTTTATTTTAGACTCCCTGTCTCATCTCGCGGAGTCCTCAGATCCTGATGACACTCCAAGCGAATTGGTACTAGAGAGCCTGCATGTTGCTTTAGAGGATGTCAAAGCAGGCAGAGTGTTCCCTGTTGAAGAACTCTGGAACGGTATCGATGCCTGATGTACCCAGCAGCCGTAGGGTGCGTTGCTGACAAGCAAACGCACCACATATTCAACATTAATGGCACTGGGATGGTGCGTTACGGCTACGCCGAACAGCACCCTACGACGAGCGTTTGTCTGCCCAATGTCTGGTTGGAAGCACTCCCACAAACACGGTTGCAGGCAAAATAATGGCGATCGCCTCTCCCGCAAGTATCAGTGGAACCGTGTTGTACGATGAATACTCGCCGACATTCACCACACCGATTGAAAGACTTCCGGTCACGAGATTCACGTCTACCCAGAAGAGCGATCGCCAGCCCAGCCACTTGATCACCATCATCCCCTGCGCGATACCCAGCGACTTTCCCGGAAATAACCTAAACCCCTTGTCGGCTACACTTTCACACGGCCTTGGTATGACAATTAATCGCTTAGACTAAACATTTAGACTAAGCACTTAGTCCGTCGCTACCCCATCATGGCGAGCCGCATGTTGAACGGCGGAGGCCACCGCAGAGGCCACCCGCTCATCGAAGACTGAAGGAATGATGTGTTCCTTATCCAGTTCAGACGATCGCACAAGAGAGGCGATCGCCTCTGCGGCTTCCAGATACATGGTGGTGGTCATGGCTTTGGCCTGACAGTCGAGGGCTCCCCGAAACACGCCAGGAAAGGCCAACACATTGTTGATCTGATTGGGATAGTCACTGCGTCCCGTGGCCATCACCGCCACATCTTGGGCGACCAGTTCGGGCTGAATTTCAGGAATCGGATTGGCCATAGCGAAGACAATCGGGTCTTTGGCCATTGACCGCACCATCTCAGGGGTGACGACTCCCGGTGCGCTGACCCCGAGGAAAATATCTGCTCCTACCATTGCATCGGCCAGGGAGCCGCCCTTATCTGTGGCGAACTCGCGCTTTTGGGGATTTAAGTCCTGGCGATCGCCACTGACAATGCCTTTCGAGTCACACAGCACAATTTGTCCCGCACCCGACTTTTGCAGCAGACGGGCGATCGCCACCCCAGCGGCTCCAGCTCCGTTCATCACAATCTTTACGTCTTCAAAAGATTTCTTGACGAGTCGCAGAGCGTTGATGAGGGCGGCCAGTGTAACAATAGCTGTACCATGCTGATCGTCATGAAAAATCGGGATATTGAGTTCTCGCTGGAGTCGCGCTTCAATCTCAAAACAGCGGGGAGCGCTGATGTCCTCTAGGTTCACCCCACCAAACACCGGAGACAGATTCTTCACGGTCTCCACAATCACATCCACATCCTGGGTGGCGAGGCAGATGGGAAATGCGTCGATGCCCGCAAATTCCTTAAACAGCATGGCTTTTCCTTCCATGACGGGGAGTGCGGCTTCTGGCCCCAGGTTCCCCAACCCAAGGACGGCACTACCATCCGTCACGATCGCCACCGTATTGCCCTTGATCGTCAAGTCATACACCTGCTCAGGATGCTCGGCGATCGCCCGACACACCCGTCCGACCCCTGGCGTATAGGCCATGGCCAAATCACTCTGGTTCTTCAGGGGCAGGCGACTGGTGACCGAAATCTTGCCGCCTTTGTGTAGGTGAAAGGTGCGATCGTAAACGCTCAGCACCACAATTTCATTCAGGTGACTGACCGCTTCAATAATTTCCTCGGCATGTTCTTCACTCGCGGCATCGATGGCAACATCGCGAATCACCATTTTTCGAGACTGGTCAATCAGATCAATTTGACCAATGTTGCCGCCCGCCTTGGCGATCGCCTGGGTAATATCGGCCAACATCCCGGCTCGGTTTGGAATTTGAAAACGAATTGTGAGACTGAAGCTAGAATTGGGTGTCAAACTGACCATAGCGTTTATCAGAAGATTGAAAAATTGAAGACAGACTGCACATCAGCCTAGCTTAGAAGGGACAGAGCCTCAAGATTGTGCCTGAGTACACGCTGGGGAAAAGGGAAGAGGGAAAAGGGAAGAGGGAAAAGGGAAGAGGGAAGAGCCGTTTCGGCTGGTGGGGTTATATCGTTCACCATCAAGCTACGGTAGAACTTTTGTTCATTAACCCGCTTCAGTACACTCCCCTTGCGAGCCCTGTTTGGGCATAATGCGTTCAGAACCTATGCGTTCAGAATCCATGCGTTCAGAATGTGTTTAGAACTTGTGCGTTCAGAATTCTAGCTTGCTGCTGTCATTACCCCCTAAATGCCCACATTGGTATGCCAACCATTTATACAGAGATTGAAATTAATGCCCCCCGTGATCAGGTCTGGATGGCGCTGATCCGAAAAGAAAACTGGCGTCAGTGGAATTCGTTTCTCTTCGATCGCGATCCTCAACAGCGTTTTCAGACTGGGCGATCGCTCTTGCTATCGCTCAAGCGGGTGCCTCGGGAGAAAGAGACGGAATTTAAAGCCAGTGTAGTTACTGTTCAGCCCAATCGGTGCTTACAGTGGGTTTCTGATGCTCCTGGCTATCGGAGCGAACATCGATTTGAGCTACAAGACAGTGGGCTCCGGCGCACTCAGTATCGCCATCATGAACGCATTTCTGGATTACTGTCGCCTCTGTTCCTACCCTTTATTCGCCAGGATGAGCATAATGGAATGCGGCGTATGGCTTCTGACCTGAAACACTATGCCGAATGGCTGAGTCGTCAGTCGTAGTGTTTCACAGCACCCGAGTGCGGCGTCACAACTAATTAGGGTCAATCCCGCTGTATGTGTTTAGCGTGACCCCCTCTAACTCCCCCTTCGCAAGGGGGAGAACAGGCGTGTCCCTCCTTCGCAGGGGGGATTAGGGGGGGTAAATCCCGAATTTTCGGTGCTACCGCTACGCTAAACAAGTACATCCCGCAGGGATTGACCCTAATTCTTAAAATTGACAGCACCTTAGCAACACTCTCCTCGTCCCCACGCATCCCATTAACCTGTGTATTCCACCACTGAGCAAAAATATCGCCGCCTGCAAAAAGAACTGCTGATCGGCCTTCTGATCGTTATCGCTATCACGATTATCGGCACCATTGGCTATCGCTTCATCGAAGGATGGAGCTGGGTTGACTCAGCCTATATGACCGTCATCACCCTGGCGACCGTTGGCTTCACTGAGATTGAGCCGATGGGAGCCCCTGGGCGAATTTTTACCATCACCCTGATTTTGATGGGAATTTTGAGTCTCGGTTACATCGCCAATCGCTTTACAGAAGCCTTCTTGCAAGGTTACTTTCAAAAAGGACTTCGCATTCGGCAGCAACGACGATTGATTGACAACTTTCGAGAGCATTACATTATTTGTGGATACGGTCGCATGGGACAGCAGATTGCGACTGAGTTTGCGGCTGAGGGCATTGACTTTGTCATCATCGACCAGCGTGTTGAGCTGATCGATATGGTGCAGAATGATGGGTTCATTGGCATTCTCGGCGATGCAACTCATGACGATATCTTGATTCGGGCAGGCATTGCACGAGCCTTGTGCATCATTGCGGCTCTTCCGTCTGATGCGGAGAATTTGTACATCATGCTATCTGCCCGTGCGCTCCAGCCGGGGATTCGGGCGATCGCCCGCGCCAACTCAGAAGAAGCCGTTCAGAAACTTGAGCGAGGCGGAGCCGATGCTGTCGTTTCTCCTTACATCACCGGAGGTAAGCGCATGGCTGCTGCCGCCCTGCGTCCCCAGGTAATGGATTTTGTGGATGGAATTGTCACCGGAGCCGGACGCTCTTTCTACATGGAAGAGTATTTAGTGAACTCAGAAACCTGCGCTTTTGTGGGGCAAACTCTTCGAGAAGCGAGCCTGCGAGCCCGTTCCGGTGCCCTCGTCGTGGCCATTCGTCGGGCCGATGGAGACCTTCTGGCTGGCCCGACTGCGGATACCCAGTTCAAAGAAGGCGATGTCCTCATTTGCATGGGAACATCCGAACAGTTGATGATGCTAAATCAAATTCTCGACCCGCTCCGAGGACGCTTGCTGCGCCCCCCTCGACAGTCGCCCCAGCGGGAGACCTACTAAGAACTGAAACGTCAATAAACACCAAACTTGAGTTAAGTTCTATCAGAAGAGGGACGGCTTAATTTTCATCACCACGGAATATCTCGCTTAGAATTGTCAAGTAGTCGATGGAAACTAGCGGCAATTGTCGTAGATGTGTCGTAATCGTGACTCATGCCTCCTCGCAAGAGACTGATTGATATTTTTTCAACCTTTATTCGGTTTCAGTCTGATGTGTCTGTCCGTTGGGTTTCTGATGCCCGATTGCAGCGCAACATGAAGCGTGAGTTAGACAACTGTGATGAGTCCCATCTATTGATGACGGCCACCTCAGATTCCTTTTGGGCTCAGTTTTGGTATCTCGAATGGAAGCAGCAGTCTCACACCGCTAAGAAACGACTCGCGCGGGATCATCTAGCGGCCTATTTACAAGAGCCCTGTTGGTGGGTGGCGTATGATTTTAGTCGGTCGTTGAATAATGATGTGTTTAGCCCCGCCGATTGTTTTCAACTGGCGATCGCCGAGATTGATAAAGTCTTAGCAGCCTATGACAGTTACCGAAGTACCAGCTTGAAGAATTACGCCAAGCTCGCTTACAAAAGCCGATTACGAGACATTTTTCGGCAGCACAAAGAGGCGGAAATTTCGTCACACTGGACGCTGCTGCGACGGGTGAGCAAACACGCCTTTTTAGAAGCGCTAACCCTGTCAGGAGAAAGACAGGAGGTGATTGAGCGATATCGATTGGCCTGGTCATGTTTCAAGGTGATTGAGCAAGGGGTCGCCCTCCGAACTTCTGATGAGGTGAAGCGCCAAGTCTCACAACTCGCCATTCAGTTAAATGGCGATGAGTCCTCGCCAGTGAATCAAGCGCGTCATTCTTCAGATGAGTCTTCTTCTTTAAGCGAGTCTTCAAGCGAGTCTGACTCGTCGATCGATTGGGCCAGCATTGTGAAGCTGTACTGTGCAGAACGGACTCGTCAACAGGGGCACCTCGACGAAGATGTGAATGTGTCACTATTAAAAGACTGGCTGATCCGATGTGATCAATGGATTCGTGCGTATCTAAATCCGCCGATTGTTTCGCTGAACATTCCTGTCTTTGATGAAAATAAGAGCGAGTGGCAAGATGCGATCGCCGACCCCAAACCAGCCTCGCTAGACATGCTTCTGGAGGCTGAAGAACAAACGCGACGGCAACTTCAGCATCAGCAAATTCATCAGGGATTAGTGCATCTCATCGGTTCTCTTAAAGAATCACACCAACAGCTTCTAAAGGCATTCTATGGTGAGCAGCTCACGCAGAATCTTATTGCTGAGCAAATGGGGATTACGCAATCCTCTGTTTCTCGCCAACTCACCCGTGCTCGAACCTTGCTGTTGCAACGGCTTATTGAGTGGAGCGTGAGCACCCTGCATATTTCTCCAAATCCTGCCCATATAGAAAGCATGGGTGCTCTTTTAGAAGAATGGTTGGGGATTTACTACGAATCGGTGCAGTCCCCAACGGATATCACCTAGGTTTTAGATGCCGAATCTCCAAATAATCCGAACATGTCGAAGGGGTGGTCATGAGTCTGTTATTCACAAGTCCTCTGGAATGGTGGCTAGATTTATCGGCTGAGCAGATTGCCCAGAGCCGCCAACAGAGCCGACAGACTGCAACGCCTCTGAGCCAATACCAGCATTTTCTGAATCACTTGTGTGTGCAGGTGATGGTGCCGTGGTTGAAGACGGAATACGATGCAGATGCCGTCATTTGGCCTCAACCGGAAGCCTTACCCAGCCTGTGGGATGTTGTCGATGGGGTGGCGATCGCCCTCAATGGTGTGCGCGTGCTGCTCGTTCCGTCTGAGACCATCGACACCGATGGATTCTCGGTTCCTCAAGAATGGGTAGACATTCCCTCCTGGGCCGCTGACTATTACATCGCCGTTCAAGTGAACCTCGATCAGTCCTATGTGAGAGCGTGGGGATACACCTCCCATGCTCACCTGAAACAGAAGGGCATCTACGATGCGACCGATCGAACCTACGATATCCGTCGAGAATGTCTCGGGCTGGATTTCAATGCCTTTTGGGTGATCTGTCAGCACTGTCCAGAAACCCTCGATCGAGAAGCCCTTAACCGAGAAGCTCTTAATCGAG
>JAYKJC010000173.1:0-5916 GCA_035285885.1 Leptolyngbyaceae cyanobacterium
CAAAAGTCTAGAGAGAGGGACTGCAGGCTGAGCCTACGTACTTGTTTAGCGTAGCGGTAGCACCGAAAATTCCGGATTTAACCCCCCTTAATCCCCCTTCGCAAGGGGGGAAATGCCTGTTCTCCCCTTTGCGAAGGGGGAGTTAGAGGGGGTCACGCTAAACACATACTGAGCCTGCTGCCCCTCTCTCTTGAATTTTATTTTTTTGCTCATTCCTTATGCCTTGATGCGCTCACTGATAGAAACGTCAACGGTTGGCCCGTTTTCGTTCTGTACTGGACGAGCCATGATCTGTTGGGTGCTAGACCCAGACGCAAATCGAAACTGATTTTTACCTTCCGATTTTGCTCGATACATGGCCTGGTCGGCTTCCACGATTAGCGATTCAAGGCTATCGCCATCAAATGGATACATGCTGATGCCGATACTGGCAGTGACGAAAATCGTCTCGTCTTGAAGGACAAATGTTTCTGAAAGAGTTGACAAAAGCTTTTGAGCGACTTGCCCCGTTTTTTGCTTGCTGGGAATGGCTGGGAGTAAAACAACAAATTCATCGCCTCCCAGTCTCGCGACGGTATCGCTACTGCGAAGAGACCCGCTGAGCCGTTTGGCAACGGCTTTTAGCAGTAGATCTCCGATGACGTGCCCCTTGGTATCGTTAATCAGTTTGAAGCCGTCTAAGTCAATGAACAACAGGGCGATGAGCTGATCGTTGTATTCTGCCCATTCGATAGACTGAATGAGCCTTTCTTGAAATAGTTTGCGATTGGGCAGTCCTGTGAGTGGATCGTGATAGGCCATCTCCCTAAAGCGAGCCCCCGTTTGTCGGAGTTCAGCGTTGGACTGAACTAGCTCTGCCGCTGTCCGGCGAAGCTCATCTTCCATTCTCTTGCGCTGGGTGATGTCGTGAATGACGCCCACCAGAAATCGGTTTCCTGCGGAGTCTTTATGGAGCGATCGCTTCGTCGAAATAACATAGGTGTGACCGATGGGACTGGTGAATTCATCTTCGCTTTCAGCTTCCATTTCATCGAAGAATGCAGCTTCATCCTGAAGCTGTAGGGCATGGGCCTGATGAGGCGGCAGAAATTCACGTTCGTTCTTGCCGATCAGCTCCTCAATGGGGTGACCGATAAATCGGCAATATGCCTCATTCAGCACAATCCATCGATACTGACTATCTTTGACGAAGATAGGATCGGGAATGGTGTTGATAACTGAGTTGAGGAACTCCTTCGATTTTTGCAGTTCGCCTTCTAAATAGGCGATATAGCCTGTAATTCCAATGGCAGAGCCAATCAGCGCGATCATGGATGGAACAACGGGAATCCACCATCCTCCTAAAAACGCCAGATAACTGACAGCGCCTAAGCTTACGGTTGTGAGTAGAAGCAACGGTCCAACCTTGAGGGGCGATCGCACTCGCCAACTCAACGACGCACCTGCAACCGACCAAACAATGATCCAGATCCACTCGACGGGTTCTGGCCACACATGAATGAGCGTCCGTCCATCCACCGCGGCACTAATAATTTGGCTGATGAAGTGGGCGTGCAGTTTCACCCCCGGCATCCTGCGATCAATCTGATATCGGCCACTCAACGGGGTAGAAAAATAATCTTGAAGACTTTTCGCGCTTGACCCAATCAGCACAATGCGGTCGTTCATGAGACCCACAGGAATCTCACCGTTCAATACATCAGAAAAAGAAATGGTTTTGAAGGGGGTTGGATTCGAGCGGAAATTTGCAATGATCTGATAGCCGCCGTTATCAGTTCGAACATAGCCGCCATCATTTGGATTGAGCGGACTAAAAATCGCATCGCCGAGCTGTAAATACGCAGGATTTCCTCGTTCTGCCCCGTGAGCCGTAATTCCGTCTTCAGCTAGATACAGTTCTGCAAGTTTTAGTGCAAAGCTTGTGTGATGTTCTTCATTGTCACGGGCAAAAAGGAGCGATCGCCGAACTCGTCCATCTGAATCAAGCAATACATCGTTAAAACCAATCTGGTTATTCTGTTTGAGAATTTCGGGAGGTCTTACCCCTGCAACGTATTGGTCAGTTCGTTTCTCAATCCCAATTAAGTTTGGAGTTGTTTCAAACACCTCATTAAGCTGCTCTTGGCCTTCCCCAACGGGTAAATCGCGATAAATATCCAGCCCAATAGCACGAGGAGAATGGGCCTTGATATTCTCTAGAGCTGTGGCCATCACGCCATCAGAAATGGGCCATGAGTCTAAAGATGAGATGTCGTCATCATCGATGTAAACCAAAACGATGCGGTCATCTTGCTTTTCGCCACGACGAATTTGAAACAGCTGATCTAGGGCTGCCAACTCAAAGGTTTCCAGAATTCCCAAGAGACGGATAAGGATAACAACTCCTGCAAAGCCAGCGGCTGTTAACCCGACTCTCCGGTTACCTTGTAACCATGGCTCAATTCTTGCCTGAACATGTGTCCAGTCAATTTTTCTGTTCATTTACGACGACTTGCTACATGTCAACTCGAAGTGTTTTGTCGTGATGAATGAACATCCTGCAAAACACCCACTCATCTATCGCACCCCAACTGAAAGGATCAGAAACAGAATTCCCTAGTTTTGCATAGAGTAAACGCGCTCAAACCGTTCAGCTTCAATCCAGTTCTAATCTTGAACTTGACTCAAAGATGCAACAAAATGTTGCTCTTTCTCCTGATTCAAACTTAGCGGCTGCATCTCCAGGAAATGATGTTGAGGTGAAGATACATGCTGCATATCGCATCACATAGTCTCACTCGTCTAAATCTACGCGTCTGTGGTTCTCAAGAAGTAATGACAGTGTGTGGATGGGCTCCGTCTGCCCTCCACGCTCATTACCGATAACCTACGCGCCTGGGTCTAGAGATTTATTCATCTCGTAGAGCAAGCTGCTAATTATGAAGCACACTGCTAGTTTTGTGTTCAGCAAATGTACTTAAACAGAATATGCCTGAGCACCCCTACTTGACTCTTATGAGTGTGACACATTTGTCACAGCACAACTGTCTCGTCCTTGTATAAACCCATCTCTCAGTCTATCTGTTTCCACCCTTGACGGACTGATTCGGGATTAAGCCCGTCGATTATCAAGATTACGTAATATCAGTTTTTGGAAGTGGCCGGAGCCTGCCCATCATGCAGCCCCTTAGAATTTGTTAAGAAACTTTTGGCTAGAACGATTTTAGCGTGACGAGAATATATCAATTCAGGCGGCCATAAGAGAGGCTGGGCAAGCGTAAACTGCCCAGCCTCTTTGATTTTGCTTGAACCATTCTTGAAGAAAGTGATTGAACTAGACACAGTGTAAATACTTAAGAAACGTAAACGAGTCTTAATTTTTAAAGACTTTTGACAAAGGGTTGTTGTGAATTGATATTCTCATCTCCACAAGTAAACGTTTCTTCTCATTTGGTATCAGATATGAATACTGGAAAACATTTAGGCAACACTTTTTCGATGATGGCGTTACTGGCATTCGCCTGTGTGGGCATTCTTGCAATTATGCTGATTCAGTCCGGAAGTCTGTAATTTTTCACTTGCTTTTTCATTTGCGTAGAAAAACTGGGGGAGTGCGATCGCCCAAACTGACACCTTAGGTGAAAAGCCTCCGTTCTTGCTGGAGTGGGCGATCGCACTCCTCCACCCACTCACATCCACCGACATTCGCTGACTTACGTCTGCCGTCTTACATCCGCTAACTCACATCCGTTGATTTATATCTGTTAGTTCATATCCGCTGAATCAACTGTCCTAGCTTCAGTGATTTATCTTTGCTGCCCATAGCCTTGAGCAAGCTCCACGCCACATGCGGTGCAGCCAGTACACTGGCGAGATGCACCCGCCACTTGCTCCAGGAGCTAAGTGACCGAGACCAGGGATACACATGCCAGAAGCGATTCACTGAACAAACCATTCCGCTTCCAACAGTTGAAATTTCATGCCACCACCCGGCGGGAATAAAGATCATTTCCCCAGCATTAACCGTCACTTCATAGCAATGAGCTTGAGCCATTCTGGCTTTTGGAAACGCCTCATCGTCAATCGCATCAGGATAAATCTGGCTATACCCCGACCTCAGCTTGGCTCCATATCGCAAATGGTTCAGCATTGGAAACGGATACAAGTTATAGAGCTGAGAGGGGGGAAACAGCACAATCCGCTTTGCCCCACAGAGCTGTGCCAGAACTCCATCAAACGGGTCGTAATGTAGGCAGGTGGTATGTCCACTTGGGCCAACCCAGAGATTCCAGTCGGTAACGGGCCAGCGGAGCGGTAGCTGGGTTGAAAGGCTCGTCAACTGAGCATTCTCGGCTAGTAGCGTTTGAGTGACGGGAACCTTTGCCAGGTAGAGATCTTCTGCATGGGCTTGTCCACTTTGGATAGCTGCGGCATACTCACGAAATGACATAGAGGTGGACTCCACACCGCTGCCAATACTCGTCCACTGTCGCTTATTTTGCTGATAGCGCTCTCGACCAAACTGCCGAATGAGAAAAGGATGGTCTCCAATCTGCTCACACAGAAAGTCTAGATTCCACTCAGGTTCAGGCGTTACTGCTTCAGTGATGACAACGGGATAGCCTTTTCTCTGAAAGGTATGGAGAAAAGTTTCGTCATCAAGCTCAGAAATAGATTTTCGTGGAACAGTGCGACTTGACGACGCTTTAGAAGACGCTTCATCTGAGTCCTGATGCTCCGAAATGGAGTGATTTACTGCACTGCGCTGCATGAGTTTTTCACCTGCCATCACCAATCAGGTAGTCCTGAAAAGTTAAGAATATTTTGGCGTGCGGGTTGCTGTCCGCACCCCAAATATCACCCCAAATATCTTTACTGGGTTACCCCGACTACCAAGCATTCAGGTGGCTCTAATTTTTCTCTGTCTATCTTTAATTATAAAAGGCATCCGTTTCGTAGAGCAGGATACAGATTCATGCAATAGGATAAAGAGTTCTCTTAAGGGCGATCGCCAAATTCGGATACCCGTGGAATAATAAAACCAACCTTCGGCACTCAGTTTCTTACCCATGCTGACTCAACTCGTTCGTCCACTGGTTCGCACGCAAATTCAGATTTTGGCCAACTCAAAGGCTGCTGGCGGCAGATTGGTCAACACCATCTCCAACTGGCTGGGATATTTGGGCGTTCAGGCAGAAGTCAAGCATTTGCAAACCAAGGGCGATCGCATTCAAGTGTCGCTCTCTGTCGGCAAACCCGAACAGTGCAGCGAAGCAGAATGGAAGCAAATTCTAAGTAATCTCGACAATGTAGACTCGATGGAACCTGTGGGCGTCGAGATGACCTATCAAATGATGACCCCGTCACAGCAGCGTCAAGCCTGTCGCCTCCTCGCGCACATCATTCAGGTGGGCAATCCCAATGCTCTTCAGGAATGGGATCGTCTCAAGCGTCAGCTTATGGGTCTGTCGATGGACAGTGAGCTTTTGCAGAACATTCAAGTCGCCCTCAAGGTTCCTCAACGGATTGACTCGCTGCTAGTTGACCTGGAACCAGATGTGGCAGCGTTTGTTCTGTCGCGGGCGATCGGCATTGCATTGATTGACAAGAAAATTAGCGTCGATGAAGACACCGCCTTGAAAAGCATCTATTCAGCCTTGGGCAATTCAGTTGGTGCGCCAAATTAGAGTTCTCGGGAGTGAACTTTAGACCTGACGAAGAAGAGGAGAGGGCGATCGCCCCAAGAGACTCTATGAATATAGTACTAATGTACGTCTGGCGTGTGTAAGTACTCGCCCCATTCCTTTTTAGAAGGGCGATCGCCCTCCCTCGTTTCTTTTGTGCAATCTTTTTTTGTGCAATCTTTTTTATGCAATCTTACAGAGTTAAGCAGAACTCACCAGAATTAGTCCGATACTTCCACCTCATAGGCGATGC